>JABHIC010000055.1 GCA_018671205.1 Gammaproteobacteria bacterium | reverse complement strand
GGAACAGATCCAGTTTCTTGGCCAATTTTCGATGGTCACGCTTCTCTGCCTCTTCCAGCATATGGAGGTGCTGTTTTAGCTGCTTTTTGTCCGGGAAGGCAACGCCATAGATACGCTGAAGCATCTCATTATCGGAGTCCCCCCGCCAATAGGCTCCTGCCAGCTTCATCAGTTTGAACCCCCCTTTCAGGTACCCTGTAGAGGGGACATGGGGACCACGGCAGAGGTCAATAAAGTCCCCCTGCCGATAGAGGGATAGCTGCTGATCTTCTGGGATATCACGAATGATTTCCGCCTTATAGTGCTCTCCCTGAGCCTCAAAAAAGGCGACTGCCTCATCCCTGCCCAGCTCTGAACGATCGATTGAGATATTCTGCTTGGCCAACTCTGCCATTTTTTTCTCGATCCCTCTGAAGTCCTCGGGGGTAAACTTCTCCTCCCGAGCGAAGTCATAATAGAAGCCGTTTTCAACCACCGGGCCAATTGTGATCTGGGTCTCTGGATAGAGTATCTTCACCGCCTGTGCCAATAAATGGGCAGTAGAGTGACGAATAATCTCCACCCCCTCTTCATCCCGACTGGTCACTAGGGAGAGCGCTGTATCCTCTTCAAGGAGGTAAGAGGTATCGACCAGAAGATCTCCAACCTTTCCTGCCAGTGCAGCCTTAGCCAGCCCGGGGCCAATATCAGCAGCCACCTCCAATACGGTAACAGACTGTTCAAAATTACGTTTCGATCCATCAGGCAGGGTAATTACAGGCATCTCATCTCTCTTCAGTGGCGACCCACACAGCCGGTCGCTTGCATACTATCTAAGCGTCTCATAAATTCCTTCATAACGTCTTTAGGGCACACTGTAAAACATCCATCTGCGCTCGATAATAGCCACCCCTGGCTACCATTGGCCCCGGAATCGCTATGAAGAACTTATGAAACCATTCATATAAACCATTAATTATCAAAAAAAATGGTCAGCCACCAAACTGATGTGCTGACCATCGAACGGTCTGGTAGGCGCGAGTGGATTCGAACCACCGACTTCCACCATGTCAAGGTGACACTCTAACCAACTGAGTTACGCGCCTGTAAAGTCGAAGGAGGATTGTACCTATGGATTCCACGTTGTCAACGCATAATATAGTAGACCATTTTCAGGGTGTTATCACATGGGTGCCCCCAGAAAAGTAGCCCCTCTACCTCAACTAAGTAGTTCAGAATGATTTGCATATTCACCAAAACGGACTATATTTATCGAGTGAGATGTACCCTTTGCCCAAGGAGATGATAATGATCACCATTGATAGCCACATTCCTCCCCCCAGCTCCACTTTTGGCATCACTGAACCCTCCAACAGCAGCCAGCAAATCGCCAGTGGCAAGCGTCTCAACAGCGCGCAAGATGACCCCGGATCACTGGCCATTGCCACGCAACTATCTGCTGAGATTATCAGCCAGGGTCAGTACTCACGAAACATCAATGATGGGGTCTCTATGGTTGAGGTTGCAGACGCCAGTCTCCAACAGAGCAGTGAAATTACCTTCAAAATGCAGGAGCTTGCACAGCAGGCTGCCAACAGCACCCTCTCCCACAGTCAACGTACCCTGCTACAGGAGCAGTTTGCACAGCTGCAGGATGAGTTACGTCAGGTTCACCAAAACAGTGTTTTTGGTGACAACCAGCTCCTCTCCGAGAATGGAACCACCCAAATACAGGTCGGAGCGAGCCAGGCAGAACGTATCCCTGTGATTCAGATAGACCTTAACGAACAGCTTACCGAGGCCGACTTCTTCGCGGCCAATATCGCGACTCCAGAGGCCGCAACCAACTCACTCACAACACTTGCAGAGACGAACCAACTGATCACCAGAACCCGTACTGAACTGGGAGCGACACAAAACCGTCTGGAGGTGCGCGCCAACACCATTGAGAACAACCGTATTGAGACTATTCAGTCAAGAGGCCGAATTACCGATGCCGATATCGCAATGGCAACCGCCAGCCGTACCCGTGAACTAATCCTGAATAATGTTGAGATTGCGATGCAGGGGCAATCCAATATCGCCACCGTCAGCGCCCTTCAGCTGCTAGGCGTTGAATAGGTCTATCGCAGCCCCAGCACATCCTGCATATCAAACAGGCCGTGCTCTTTATCCATCAACCATCCCGCCGCACGCACGGCACCCTTGGCAAAGGTAAGTCGACTGGATGCTTTGTGGGTGATCTCAACCCGCTCACCAATATCGGCAAATAGTACCGTATGGTCACCGACGATATCCCCGGCCCGGATCGTCTCGAAACCGATAGTGCCACGCTCCCGCTCTCCGGTATTTCCCTCTCGCCCATAGAGCGCACACGCTTTAAGGTCACGTCCCAACGCATCGGCCACCACCTCTCCCATCCGTAATGCGGTGCCCGAAGGGGCATCCACTTTATGCCGATGGTGCGCCTCAACCACCTCGATATCGACCTCATCCCCCATCACCCGTGCCGCAATATCGAGTAGCTTGAAGCAGAGGTTAACCCCGACACTCATGTTGGGCGCAAAGACGATAGCAATCTCTCTGGATGCCTCCGCGATCACTGCCTTCTCTTCATCACTAAAGCCGGTGGTACCGATCACCATTTTTGTGCCGCTCTGGCGACACCACTCAATATTCGCCAGAGTCACCGCAGGGCGGGTAAAATCAATCAGAACGTCGGCTCGGCTCAATGCCGCCAGCGGGTCAGAGTCAATGGTCACACCAGCTTTGCCCACCCCTGCAAGTTCCCCTGCGTCCATACCCAACGCACTGCTCTCACTGTGTTCAAGCGCCGCCGCCAGGGTTGCTGACGGCTCCTCCTGAACCGCCTCAATCAGGCTGCGCCCCATACGTCCGGCAGCACCTGTGACGGTGATTATGGTCTCATTCTTCATTCAGAAAGCTCCTCAAAGAACCCTTTCACCTTGTCAAGCCAAGAGGTGTGTTGAGGGCTATGCTTCTCACTCTTCTCCTCTAGTGATTCTCCAAACTTCTTCAGCAGCTCTTTTTGTCTGTTATTTAACTTCACTGGGGTCTCGACCACAATGCGACACAACAGATCTCCGGTTCCACTGCTGCGCACCGACTTCACCCCTTTACCTCGTAATCGGAACAGCTTGCTGGTCTGGGAGCCAGAGGGGATTTTCAGCTTCACACACTGTGCATTGCCGAGACAGGGCACCTCTACCTCTCCCCCCAGTGTCGCACTAACGATACTGACCGGGATCTCACAGTAGAGGTCATCTCCGTCTCGGGTAAAGATGGTATGCTGCTTGACCACAACCTCGACAAACAGATCTCCAGATGGGCCTCCATTCTCCCCCCCCTCTCCTTCACCACTCAATCGCACCCGATCCCCGCTATCGACACCACCGGGTATTTTCACCGAGAGGGTCTTCTCTTTTTTGACCTTACCAGAGCCATGACAGACCGTGCAGGGGTTTTTGACCTCTTTGCCTGCACCATGACAGGTGGGACAGGTCTGTGCCACCGAGAAAAACCCCTGCTGCATACGCACCTTACCAGCCCCCCCACAGGTACTACAGGTTACCGGGGATGAGCCTGCTTTTGCCCCGCTACCACCACATTGGTTACAGCTCTCTGCGGCAGGGATACGAATCTCGCGTGCAACCCCACTGATCGCCTCCTCCAGTGTCAGCTCCATACGGTAGGCGAGGTCTGCACCACGATAGACCCGAGGACCACCCCGACCACGTCCTCCTCCACCACCAAAGATATCACTAAAGATATCCTCAAACCCCCCGAAGCCCCCCTGATGTCCCCCACCACCCATTGATGGGTCAACGCCGGCATGTCCAAATTGATCATAGGCGGCCCGCTTCTGGCTGTCACTCAAGACCTCATAGGCCTCTTTGACCTCCTTGAACTGGGTCTCCGCATCCTTACTATCGGGGTTACGATCCGGATGAAACTTCATCGCCATACGACGATAGGATTTTTTCAGATCGGCCTCACTGGCGTTGCGATCTACCCCGAGTACTTCGTAATAATCTCTTTTGGACATACTTCTTATTTCACCTTAATAAAATCAAGCAAAGCCGCAATGGCACAATTTTCATCTTTGCACCTTTGCGGCTTTGCATGAGGGAGTATTGAAGAATACTACTTCTTGTCATCAACCTCTTCAAACTCTGCATCAACCACATCATCATCCTGCGGTGCCTCAGCATTGTCTGCCGCAGCCCCCTCACCTTCCTGTGCATACATCCGCTCTGCCATTTTCGAGGAGACCTCAGCCAGCGCCTTACTCTTCTCCTCAATCACCTCTGTATCATCCCCCTTCATGGCCTCTTCAAGATCAGCCATGGCGGACTCGATTGCACCCTTTTCATCAGCATCAATCTGATCCCCTCCCTCCTCCAGCGCCTTGCGCGTTGAGTGGATCAGACCATCTGCCTGATTACGGGCCGCGACCAGCTCCTGGAACTTCTTATCCTCATCCGCATGAAGCTCAGCATCTCTGACCATATTATCGATCTCATCATCACTGAGCCCACTAGAGGCCTTAATCACAATCGACTGCTCTTTATTGGTTGCCTTGTCCTTGGCAGAAACGTTGAGAATACCGTTCGCATCGATATCGAGGCTCACCTCAATCTGTGGAGTCCCCCGTGGTGCGGGTGGAATATCGGTCAGATCAAAACGGCCCAGCGACTTGTTGGCCGAGGCCTGCTCACGCTCTCCCTGCAAGACGTGAACCGTTACGGCGCCCTGATTATCATCCGCAGTTGAGAAGACCTGCTGTGCCTTGGTAGGTATTGTGGTGTTCTTATCAATCAGCTTGGTCATCACGCCACCGAGGGTCTCAATGCCGAGTGAAAGTGGGGTTACATCCAGTAACAGCACGTCATTCACATCACCCGCCAATACCCCGCCCTGAATGGCTGCACCCATCGCAACCGCCTCATCCGGGTTGACATCCTTACGTGGCTCACGACCAAAGAATGCTTGCACCTGCTCCTGCACCTTGGGCATACGAGTCTGCCCCCCCACCAGGATCACGTCACCGATCTCAGAGGCAGAGAGCTTGGCATCTTTCAGTGCCACTCGGCAGGGCTCTATAGAGCGCTGCACTAAATCATCGACCAGAGACTCCAGTTTGGCCCGGGTCATTTTGATGTTCATATGTTTAGGACCGGAGGCATCCGCTGTAATATAGGGCAGATTAATATCAGTCTGCTGACTGGAGGAGAGCTCGATCTTGGCCTTCTCTGCGGCCTCTTTCAGACGCTGTAGTGCCATTGGATCCTGAGAGAGGTCTACCGCTTGATCCTTCTTGAACTCATCGACCAGGAAATCCATGATGCGGTTGTCAAAGTCT
>JABHIC010000054.1 GCA_018671205.1 Gammaproteobacteria bacterium | reverse complement strand
TTTACCTACTTCCAGCAGGTGGGGGGGCTCGACTGCCGCCCCGTGACCGGTGAGATCACCTATGGTCTGGAGCGCATTGCAATGTATCTGCAAGGGGTGGAGAGTGTCTTTGATCTGGTCTGGATGGATGGAGCGCTGGGTAAGGTGACCTATGGAGATGTCTTCCACCAGAATGAGGTGGAGATGTCCGCCTATAACTTTAAACATGCCAATGTGGAGGCCCTGTTTCAGCAGTTCGATAGCTCTGAAATGGAGAGCAAGAAGTTGATTGAGGCCGGACTACCCCTGCCCGCCTATGAGATGATGCTAAAGTCCTCTCATCTGTTTAATCTGCTGGATGCCCGTAATGCGATCTCGGTCACTGAGCGTGCCCGCTTTATTGGCCGTATTCGTGCCCTCTCCCGCGCCGTGGCACAGGCCTATTATGAGCGTCGGGAAACATTGGGATTTCCGCTGCTGGGAGCTGGCTCATGAAAAATATCGATAAAAAAAAGGATTTTCTTTTTGAGCTGGGTACGGAAGAGCTGCCACCAAAATCACTACTCACGTTGAGTAATGCGCTCGGTCGTGAGGTTGAGGCCGGGTTAAAGAGAGCGGGACTGGAGCATGGAGCTGTCACACTCTATGCGGCCCCCCGTCGCCTTGCGATCTGGATCAAAGATCTGCAGACCCAACAGGCTGATCAAAAGAAGGTCAGAAAAGGTCCTGCCGAAAAAGCCGCCTTTGATGCCGAGGGAAATCCCTCCAGGGCACTGCAGGGCTTTGCCAAATCGTGTGAGGTTGAGGTCAATGAGCTGGAGCGAATCGATACCCCCAAAGGCATCTGGATGGGTTATACCATGAATATCAAAGGGGCTCCCAGCGCAGAACTGCTTGGTGACCTCCTGCAGACCGCACTAGACCGCCTGCCCATTCCCAAACGGATGCGCTGGGGGGATCTTGAGGTCGAGTTTTTACGCCCCGTGCATTGGATCGTTGCTCTGCTTGGCGATCAACTGGTTCCCGTCAAACTCTATAATGTCAGCGCTGGTAATCAGTCACAAGGGCACCGTTTTCACCATCCAGAGGCCATCACCATCACTGCTCCCGCCCACTATGCGCAGCAGCTTGAGGAGGAGGGGATGGTTCAGGCCGATGCAGCAGCCCGCAAGGAGAAGATCCGTCAACAGGTCACTGCTCTAGCTGAAGAGGTTGGTGGCAATGCCGTGATTGATTCCACGCTGCTGGCTGAGGTGACCGCGCTGGTTGAGTGGCCAGTCGCCATCCTTGGTAGCTTTGAGGCGCGTTTTCTGAAGGTGCCACAAGAGGCACTCATCGCCTCTATGCAGGGGCATCAGAAATTCTTTCCCCTAGTGGATGGTAAGGGGCAGCTGATGGCCCACTTCATCACCGTAAGTAATATAGAGAGTACCGACCCCACAATGGTTCAGCGCGGTAATGAACGGGTGATCCGCCCTCGTCTCTCCGATGCTGCCTTCTTCTGGGAACAGGATCTGAGCCAACCCCTATCCGCTCAACAAGAGGGGCTCAAACGGGTGGTCTATCAGGAAAAGCTGGGGTCACTGTTAGACAAATCGAATCGGGTTATGAAACTGGCAGGCACCATAGCTACAGCACTTGGCGCTGATGCTACTTTGGCTGAACGAGCGGCGATGCTGTCGAAGTGTGATCTGCTGACCAATATGGTCAAGGAGTTCCCGGAATTACAGGGGGTAATGGGACGCTACTATGCGGCACATGATGGTGAGCCCGCAGAGGTCTCCGTGGCACTGGATGAGCAGTACATGCCTCGCTTCTCTGGTGATCAACTCCCGGCATCACCCACAGGTGAGGCCGTTGCGTTGGCAGAGCGGCTTGATTCGCTGGTCGGTATTTTCGGTATCGGGATGATTCCAAGCGGTGATAAAGATCCGTTTGCACTGCGCCGTGCTGCACTAGGTCTGCTCCGCATCATGATTGAAAACCGGCGTGCCCTCAACTTGATGGATCTGATAAACTCAGCGGTAGCCGGTTATGGTGATCAACTTGTGTCCGGTACGGGACAGAAGGTTTTTGCCTTTATTCTTGAGCGCCTCCGTGCCTACTATCAGGATCAGCAGGTACCCCCTGCCGTATTTGACTCCGTGCTCTCCTGTCAGCCTCATCAACCACTTGATTTTGATCAGCGTATTGCTGCGGTAAAACTGTTTGTGGATCGTGATGAGGCGGTAAGTTTGAGTGCCGCCAACAAACGTATCCATAATTTACTAAAGAAGACGGATGAAACGGTTCCACAACAGGTGGACTCTGCACGACTAAAAGAGACAGCCGAGATAGCACTGGCGGCTGAGCTGGAACAGATACGTGTCAAACTCGATACCGCGCTAGAGGGTGATGATTATGGTACCGCTCTGCAACTGCTCTCTGCGCTTCGTGAACCGGTGGATACCTTCTTTGATGCCGTAATGGTGATGAGTGATGAGGATGAAATTCGTCAAAACCGGCTTGCTCTTCTCTCTCAGCTTCGCAACCAGTTCCTTAGAATTGCAGATATTTCTCTGCTATCTTCTACCTAATCGAGACAATTATGGATCGCGACTCCTATCATAAGATGCTGGCTGCAGTGCAGTCCTTTCATGACAAACACCAGTTCAATAAAAATGGTGGTGAGGAGCTCACTTATCGTGTCTCACTCATGGCAGAGGAGCTGGGTGAGATCTCTGCCTGTGTCACCAAAGGAAAGAGTAAAGAGGCGTTGGCTGAGGAGTGTGCGGATCTATTGATCCTGTTGATGGGTACCGGAATTGCCGCCAATTTTGATCTCAATCAGGCATTTTGGGAAAAGATGGAGAAGCTTGATCAGCGTAAATCCAGAATGGTTAATGGGCGGATTCGTGTTTCCGAATTTCGGGGTGTTGAGGGGGAAGAGTAATGGGCTTTATCATACTGGACAGAGATGGTGTCATTAACGAGGATTCCGACGAGTACATCAAATCAGCGGAGGAGTGGCAGCCGATAGCGGGAAGTATTCAGGCAATTGCCCGCCTTAACCATGCGGGCTATCGGGTTGTTATCGCTACCAACCAATCCGGTGTTGGTCGTGGTCTCTTCGATATTGATATGCTCGGTCAAATCCATGAAAAGATGTGTCTTCAGCTACAGGAGGCCGGGGCCTCTGTCGAGGCTATCTTCTACTGCCCACACACGCCGGAAGATGAGTGTGACTGCAGGAAACCAAAACCGGGTCTTTTTCTAGATATTGAGCAGCGGCTAAGTAAATCTCTGGTAGGGATCTATGCTGTCGGTGATTCTCTACGTGATATTGAGGCGGCCCAGGCTGCTGGTGCCACACCCATTCTGGTCAAAACGGGTAAGGGAGAGCGTACCTTGGCAACAGGGGATGAGCGGCTAGATAACGTTCTCCAGTTCAGTGACCTCTACTCCTTTGTGGATACTTTGCTGAAGGGTGACTTGATGCCCTCATGAGCTATCTTCGATCCATCCTATTTTTTACAGGTATGGTGGTTAGCGCACCGATAATCACCCTATTGGGGCTGCTCTTTTTCCCTTTCTCTTTCTCCGTTCGATATAAGGTGATCAGTCAGTGGGCACTGTTTGTAATCTGGTGGCTCAAAATCAGCTGTAACCTTGACTATAAGGTGAGTGGGCTGGAGCACCTGCATGGGGTAAAAAGTGCCGTTATCTTCTCTAAACACCAGTCAGCCTGGGAGACACTCGCCTTCCAGAAGATTTTTCCTCCTCAGGTCTGGGTATTAAAACGGAGCCTGCTCTGGATTCCATTCTTTGGCTGGGGTTTGGCCCTGCTGACTCCTGTTGCAATTGATCGTAGTGCAGGTCGCAAGGCGCTTCAGCAGGTCATTCAACAAGGTACGGATCGCCTGCAGGCCGGTATCTGGGTTGTCATCTTTCCTGAGGGAACCCGTCTTGCCCCAGGAATAAGAAAGAAGTTTGCCGCCGGTGGAGCTGCTCTGGCCCGTCAATCCGGTTATCCTGTGATCCCGGTCGCCCATAATGCCGGTAGCTATTGGGCTCGCCGTGGTCTGCTAAAAAAAGCAGGCACCATCCAGGTACGAATCGGTGCTCCAATAGAGAGTAGCACGCTCTCCAGTAGTGAAATCAATCAACAAGCCGAGCAGTGGATCAACCGTCAAATGGATGAGATTGAGCTGCCCGGAGGGGACGTATAAATATTATTTATACGTCCAGATTAGAGACCAGTAGTGCATTCTCTTCAATAAACTCGCGACGTGGCTCCACCAACTCCCCCATCAAGGTGGTAAAAATCTCGTCAGCCGCAATTGCATCCTCAATATTAACCTGCAACATACGCCGAGTTTCTGGGTTCATTGTGGTGTCCCAGAGCTGTTCTGGGTTCATCTCACCTAACCCTTTATAACGCTGGATCTGTTGCCCACGCTTCGCCTCTCTCATCAGCCAGTCGACCACATCTGCAAACTGTTTAACCGGTTGATGCTTTTCTCCCCGTCGTATCTCAGCACCCGGTTCAATCAACCCATCCAGACTATCACGCAGTCTCATCATCGCTGCGTACTCTGCGGACCGAAAGAAATCCTCTGTAAAATGGTTAGGCTCAACCATCCCATGTGTACGAATATAGAAAGTTACTACACGCCCATAACCGGCCTCACTCCCAACCGTACCCGTAATCTTCTCCTCAGCTTTGCGCCCACTATTGATCACTGAGAGCATTGTCTCTACCCACTCCATCGCTTCACTCTCAGCAATCTCATCCAGTCTCATGGTCGGCATTGTAAGCAGTGCCTCCAGTAGCACTCTCTCATAGCGCTTGGTAAGGCGAGTAACCGTGCTATCAACCTGAAGATACTGTTTTGCTAGACTCTCTAGTGCACCACCCGAAATGGGTGGCAGCGCATCTGAGAGATAGAGTTGAGCATCATGAATGGCGCTCTGTAACAGATAATCCTCCAGCGCGGCATCATCTTTCACATAGCGCTCCTGCTTCCCTTTCTTCACCTTGTAGAGGGGGGGCTGTGCAATATAGATATGTCCTCTATCTACCAGCTCACGCATCTGACGGTAGAAGAAGGTAAGCAGTAGTGTGCGGATATGAGCACCGTCCACATCGGCATCGGTCATAATAATAACCCGGTGGTATCGAAGCTTATCTGGATTGTAATCCTCTTTTCCAATCCCACAACCCAACGCTGTAATCAGCGTGCCCACCTCTGCTGAGGAGATCATTTTGTCAAAACGTGCCTTCTCCACATTAAGGATTTTCCCCTTCAACGGCAGAATCGCCTGACTCTTTC
>JABHIC010000448.1 GCA_018671205.1 Gammaproteobacteria bacterium | reverse complement strand
TCGATATGAATGCCTTCTTTGCCTCAGTGGAACAACGGGATAACCCCGATTGGAAAGGTCGGCCAATCTGCATCACCAACGGCAGCCAGGGAACTACCATTATTACCAGCTCCTACGAGGCGAGAGCCTATGGGGTGAAGACCGGAATGCGACTCCCTGAGGCAACCCGATTATGCCCCTCGCTAATCCGGGTACCTTCACACCCAGAGCGCTATGCAGAAGTCTCCGCGACCATTATGGAGTCCCTCTACGATATCACCCCGATCATCGAGGTATTCTCCGTTGACGAGGCCTTTCTGGATGCCACGGGATCTCAACGACTCCTGGGTACCCCCCTACAGGTTGCTGAGTTGACCAAGAAGAGGGTATTCGCTGCATCAGGCATACTCTGCTCTGTGGGGGTCAGTGGGGATAAAACCACTGCCAAATACGCGGCTAAATTGAAGAAGCCGGATGGGTTAACCCTGATTCCACCCTGGGAGGCGGAGAAGAGACTGAAAGATGCGCCAGTAACCGCACTGTGTGGTATCAACAAAGGGGTTGGTGGCTATCTTGCACAGCATGGAGTAAAGCGTTGTGGTGATATGAAGGAGATTCCGATTTCGGTACTATCCCGGCGCTTCGGTAATCTGGGAAGACGAATCTGGTTGATGGCGCAGGGAAAAGATCCAGCCCCTTTGGTTACAGAGGTGGCGGCCCCGAAGTCGATGGGCCATGGAAAAGTGACCCCTCCCAATACAAAAGATCAGCGGCTCATCCTCACCTATCTGCACCATATGAGCGAAAAGCTAGGCGCACGACTGAGAAGATATCAGCTGGTGGCCAGCCATTATTACATCGCATTCAGGCGGGATTTGGGGTGGATAAGCGAGAAGCCCCGTATCGCACCCACCTCGGATGGAAAGCAGATCTATCTGCTCTCACGATCTGTATTCCAGACCCTGTGGAGGGGGGAGGGGGTTCATCAGATCCAGGTGACAGCACTTGACCCGAGAGAGAACCAGCACCAGCAGTTTGACCTGTTTACAGATCCTATAGAGGAGAGATCGGAGGTCAATGCGGTGACCGATAAGATCAATCAACGATATGGAGAGTTTACCTTGGCACCCGCATCCCTTCTGAACCGATCCTCAATGCCCAATGTGATCTCACCCGCATGGCATCCCAGTGGCCACAGGAATACCCTCTGATGTGTGGTGGAGTCTACTATATCTACGATGGAGAGGTCCGTCGGGTCTATTTCCCAAATCCTGCTGCCCTATTGCCAGTACAGCAGAGAGAGGGGGACCCGCTGCTTATGCCGTGGGGCAGAAGAGAGAAGCAATCTGGAGCTCTCCCTATGGGGGGGTGGGCTAGGTTGACATCGATCCATGCGGGCCGATGGGATCGATGGTTTCCGCGACCGGTAAAAATACCACTGCTCAGTTTTATGGAAAAGGATATTGAGGGCAACAGCCACTGGTTTGATCTGACAACGGGGCACTGGGTGCAGGGGCTCTATATTGCTTGGGAGCAAGAGCATCGGGTCTATGTGGTAACGATCCAGCCAGAGACCGAGAACAGAGTGCATGAGCGCTGGCCACGAATACTGGAGGGGTAGAGATTGGATATTCGCGTATTTTTCGCGTCTAACCAAGGATTAAAGCTACAATAGAGCCTTGAAACCAACGTAGAGAAAATATATGAACCTGAAACTTCCGCTTACGCTCGCAATACTGTTCACCTCACCCTTGATATGGGCAGTCAATCACACGGCTGCCGTCATCGAAACCATGAGCACCGGTGGCTACACTTACGCCAAGGTTATGCAAAACGAAAAAGAGTTCTGGATAGCGGGCCCCACTGCGAAATTAGAGGCTGGAGATATCATCCGCTTTGATGAACAGATGGAAATGGCTAACTTTACCAGTAAGAGCCTCAAACGCACCTTCAACTCATTGATGTTTGTTGGGCGCATAACCCAGGGTAGCGACAATGTTGCCAATGCCAAATCAGCCTTCTCCCATCCTAAGACGGAAGAGCCAAAAACTACTGCTCCCGTAGCTAAAGTTAGCAAGGCGGTAGATGGATATACCGTAGCTGAACTATTTAGTCGTAAGGATGAGCTAAATAATAGGGCTGTAAAAGTACACGGCCAGGTTGTTAAGGTATCCAAACAGATCATGAAAAAAGAGTGGATTCATATTCAGGATGGTACGGGCACAGCAGACACCAATGACATCATCTTTCTAGCCAAGACATCCACCATCAAGGTGGGTGATATTGTGTTGGCAAGTGGCAACCTGGTTACAAATCGGGATTTTGGCATGGGTTACAAGTATGAAGTTATTGTTGAGGGTGCCTCTTTTGAGGTAGACAAGTAAATAAATCCAGGGCTATTATCTATAGGACAGCTCTAAAAATGCAACGCTCATAGCTCCTGGAAAAGTATTTTTCATCCGGCCCCAGCGGGCTCGAAGTTGATTTTGAGAGCGTGGAAATGGGATCTTGTGCTATTCTTATCTTATGAGGAAATTGGCTTGCCACTGCGTGGGAGGGGCATTGTGTATATTTTTAACGGATAATTAGCCATTATGGGTAATGTTGAGTGGAATGAGGGGATGAGTGTCGGTGTTGAAGCAATTGACAGCGATCATAAAGCTCTTCTGTTAGTTATTAATGAAGTAAACGAGTCGCTGGGTAGTGATGATGCGGATATTCTTATAAAAGAGATATTCGAGAAGTTGGAAAAGTATATAAAGCAACATTTTCAGAGAGAAGAGCGATTGCTGGAGCAGTGCGATTATAGTGAGCTGGATGATCACAAGAAACAACATCGTGAATTTGTTGAAAAAATACCAGAACTTAAAAAAAGATTGCTGAATTCTGATTCTGTTGAGATTGCCCAAGAGGTACAACTTTTTTTATTAAACTGGCTAATGATGCATATTATTATTGATGATATGTCTTATGGGGATCTCTAAAAATACCCCCTTTTCCATCTCAAACTGATACAGTCAGAACTTAGAAAATAACTCAGGATAATTCCGAAATGCAGCCCAGCTTCTTCGATGTAGATCAAAGGCATGAAGAGATTTCCAAGATGGGGGAC
>JABHIC010000447.1 GCA_018671205.1 Gammaproteobacteria bacterium | reverse complement strand
CTTCAGGAGGGGATCAATGAGGCGGGTGCGATGGCGGAGTGGATGGCGGCAGCTACCGCCTACTCTAACCACGGCATCAGCATGATTCCGTTCTATATCTACTACTCCATGTTTGGTTTTCAGCGTATTGGTGATCTTGCCTGGGCGGCGGGTGATATGCAGGCACGGGGCTTTATGATGGGGGGAACCGCAGGACGGACGACTCTCAACGGTGAGGGGCTTCAGCATCAGGATGGTCATAGCCATCTGTTTGCCGCAACCATCCCCAACTGCGTGGCCTATGATCCCACCTATGGCTATGAGCTGGCGGTGATTATTCAGGATGGTCTGCGACGGATGATGCAGGAGCAGGAGAATGTCTTCTACTATATCTCGGTGATGAATGAGAACTACCCCCACCCGGAGATGCCCAATGGGGTAGAGGCGGGGATTATTCGTGGCATCTATAAACTCCACACCACCGGGGCGGGCGAGCACCATCTGCAGCTGATGGGCAGTGGTGCCATCCTGCGTGAGGTAGAGGCCGCTGCGCTGCTGCTGGAGAGTGATTGGGGGGTCACCGCAGATGTCTGGAGTGTCACCAGCTTTAATGAACTGGCCCGTGATGGTCAGGATGTGGCGCGCTGGAACCGTCTCCACCCTACCGACGCGCCGCGTCAGAGTTATGTGGCGGAGTCCCTGCAGGGGGCGAGAGGGCCGGTGGTTGCCGCTACCGACTACATCCGTCTCTATGCGGAGCAGATTCGTGATGAGGTTCCGGGGCGCTACGAGACCCTGGGAACAGATGGCTATGGGCGCAGTGATACGCGTGAGAAACTGCGTGACTTCTTTGAGGTGGATCGCAACCATGTGGTGGTCGCGGCACTCAAGGCACTGGCCGATGAGGGAGCCATCGAAAACAGCGTGGTCGCAGAGGCGATCAGCCGCTATTCGATTGATCCCGAACGCCCCAATCCAGTGACTCGATAAAGGGAGAAGAGACGATGGCAGAGTTAAGCAGAGTCGTGGTGCCCGATATCGGGGATTTCAGTGGGGTTGAGGTGATTGAGATTATGGTCTCGGTGGGCGACGAGGTTGCCGCTGAGGAGTCGCTGGTCTCTCTGGAGAGTGACAAGGCGGCGATGGAGATCCCCTCGCCACTCTCCGGGGTGGTTAAGGAGCTCAGGGTCACATTGGGCGATAAGGTCTCTGAGGGGGACCTGATTTTGATGATGGCTGTTGAGGCCACAGGTGCTGAGACCACAGGTGCTGAGGCAGAGTCGCCCAGCGAAAAGCCACAGCCACCCAGCGAAACGGTAAAGAGTCCGCCGCCTGAAGTGGCCGTAGCGAGTAAGTCTGCCGAGCCTCCCGCTCTGCCCCCCTCCGGAAGAAAATCTCACGCCTCACCCGCCATTCGACGCTTTGCCCGTGAGCTTGGGGTTGATCTCTCGAAGGTTGGAGGGAGTGGTACCAAAGGGCGCATTGTCAAACAGGATGTGAAGCAGTATGTGAAGTCGGTGCTGGCTGGCACAGGTACCGAGCAGGGGGGAAGTGCGATTCCGGCTATCCCACTGCCCGACTTCAGCAAGTTTGGTGAGGTTGAGAGCCAACCGCTCTCCCGGATCAAGAAAATCTCCGGTAAACATCTCCACGCCTGTTGGCTCAATGTGCCCCATGTGACCCAGTTTGATGAGGCGGATATCACCACCCTGGAGGCGTTTCGTCAATCCAACCGGGAGGATGCGGAGAAGCGTGGCGTACGGCTTACACCACTGGTCTTTATTATGAAGGCGGTGGTTGCGGTACTGAGGGAGTTTCCCCAGTTTAACAGCTCGCTCGATAGTGAGAATGGGCAGCTCATCATTAAACACTACTACAATATCGGTGTGGCGGTGGATACCCCTAACGGACTGATGGTTCCCGTAGTCAAGGGGGTCGATAGTAAAGGGGTCTACGATCTGGCGGCAGAGCTGATGGAGATCAGCAGCCGTGCCCGTGATGGAAAGTTGGGGGCAGCGGATCTACAGGGAGGTACTTTCTCCATCTCCAGCCTGGGAGGGATCGGAGGGACCCAGTTTACCCCGATTGTGAATGTCCCCGAAGTGGCGATTCTGGGAGTGGCCCGGTCACAGATGAAGCCGGTCTGGAACGGGACTGATTTTGAGCCCCGTCTGATGTTGCCGTTGGCGCTCTCCTACGACCATCGGGTGGTTGATGGTGCGGATGGTGCCCGGTTTGTGACTCGATTGAGCCAGCTGTTAAACGAATATTGCAAGGTGTTACTCTAATGACCGTTGAGGTAAGGATACCCGATATCGGGGATTTTGAAGGGGTAGAGGCGATTGAGCTGCTGGTCTCCGTGGGAGATACGGTTGCCATCGAGGATGCCCTGATCTCACTCGAGAGTGATAAGGCAACCATGGAGATTCCCTCCCCATTGGCGGGTGTTGTGGAGGCGGTCAAGGTTGCCGTTGGCGATACGGTTTCGGAAGGGGATCTGATTCTGATGGTGGAGGCGGCTGAGGCCCCCGCCGCTGATCCTCAGGCCACAGCCACAACGGAAACCGTGGCGAGTCCACCCTCTGAGGCAGCTGCAACGAGCACCCCTGTCGCCCCTCGCACGGTTGATATCGAGGCCGATCTGCTGGTGCTTGGCTCTGGCCCGGGTGGCTATACGGCCGCTTTTCGTGCCGCTGATCTGGGCAAGCGGGTGGTGATGGTGGAGCGGCATGGGTCGATTGGTGGGGTCTGTCTTAATGTGGGTTGTATCCCCTCCAAGGCGCTGCTCCATACCGCGCAGGTGATCAACGAGGCGTCCACAATGGCCGACCACGGGGTCCGTTTTACCCCGCCAGAGGTTGATATTGACAAGATTAGAGCGTGGAAAGAGGGGGTTGTTACCCGCCTGACCGGAGGGCTGGGGATGTTGGCTAAGCAGCGCAAGGTGAAGGTCGTGACCGGAGAGGGGCGTTTTACCTCACCTCACACACTGTTGGTGCAGACTGCAGAGGGTGAACAGACGATTGGGTTTGAGAATGCGATTATTGCTGCGGGCTCCCGCCCGGTCGAGATTCCACGTTTCCTCCATGAGGATCCACGGGTCTGGGACTCTACCGATGCGTTGCGACTGCGTGAGGTACCAGCGCGGCTGCTGATTATCGGAGGTGGCATTATCGGGCTGGAGATGGCGACGGTCTATGAGGCGCTCGGCTCCAAAGTTACCGTGGTGGAGCGCCATGACGCACTGATCCATATGGCAGACAAGGATATCGTTCGTCCATTACTGAGACGGGTTGAGAAAAGGTATGAGGCGATCTATCTGAATGCCGAGGTTGCCCGTATGGAGGCAGAAGAGGACGGAATTCGCATCCACTTTGAGGGGGGGAAGGCACCCGCAGAAGCGCTCTTCGATGCGGTTCTGGTCTCGGTGGGGCGGAGCCCGAATGGTCACCTGATTGGTGCCGAAGAGGCGGGGGTCGCGGTGAATGAGCAGGGCTTTATCACCGTTGATGAGCAGATGCGTACCAATCAGTCTCACATCTTCGCGATTGGTGATATCGTTGGGCAGCCGATGCTGGCACATAAAGCGACCCATGAGGCGAAGGTAGCGGCAGAGGTGATAGCCGGTCATAAGGCGGCGTTTGAACCTCTCACCATCCCCTCAGTGGCCTATACCGATCCTGAGATTGCCTGGGCGGGAGTGACCGAGGCCGAGGCCAAGGCGCAGGGGATCGACTACACCAAGGGGGCTTTCCCCTGGGCAGCGAGTGGTCGTAGCCTCAGTATCGGGCGTGATGAGGGGATGACCAAGGCGTTGTTTGATAAAGAGAGTGGCCGTCTGATTGGCGCGGCGATGGTGGGCACCAATGCCGGAGAGTTGATCGCCGAGGCGGTATTGGGGATTGAAATGGGTGCCGATATGGAGGATATTGGACTGACGATCCACCCTCATCCCACCCTCTCTGAGACACTCTGCTTTGCCGCCGAGATGGCAGAGGGAACCATTACCGACCTGATGCCACCAAAGAAGCGGTGATTTTTAGCGCTCCCCTAAATAAATGTCTCCAGCAACTCCAGCACCTTCTGGCGCTGCCGATCTTTGGGCAGCGCATCCCATAGCGCAACCATCGATTTGCGCATCTCTGTGCTGTTTGATGGGTAATAGTCCGGGCTCAATGGCTCATGAATCACATTCTCCAGATGGTGTTTGCGCTCACTGGGGAGTGAATATCCATCAAAAAACCACGACACCGGAAGGCTGAACCCTCTGGCCAGATAGTAGAGAGAACCTGCATTGATTCGGTTTTCACCGGACTCATAGCGAAACAGCTGCGTCGAGGAGATTCCAATCATCTCACTCGCCTGTTGCAGACTCATCTTTGCTCTGGTGCGACACTGGCGTATCCGGTTGCCAATGTGCTGATCAATGGGATCCTCTGTTTTCTGACGCATAACAGCCTCTTTTCATACGCTATGAATAGGACTTAATGAGATGCCTAAGATTCAATGAAATTATTGAGACAGAGAATAAGTTACGTGTAGAGGTAATCAGGTTTGCTACAAGTAAAAAACGGGTGAGTAATGTTGTATAAGGAAATAGATTTCTATTGCTGAGGTGCTGACGGGAGATAGAGAAGAGGGGGCCTCAGCTCCGTAACGCCTCAATCGGGAGAACCCGTGTGGCCTTGATGGCGGGATAGATGCCGGAAAAGAGGGTGGCCCCGAAGACAATGAGTGTCAGTTGGATGATACGCTGCCATGAGAGCTCGGTGTAGAGGGTCGAGTCCATCACCGTGCCCACTAGCTCTAGGGCACCTCTAAAAATGCACTTTTTCAGTGATTGCTGCGTCAGCTCCGTACTCGAGTCCTCATGTACCCGCATGTACACTGCGGCTCTCCGTGCGGTG
>JABHIC010000446.1 GCA_018671205.1 Gammaproteobacteria bacterium | reverse complement strand
GGGCACCTCTAAAAATAGTAATTTTTCTGTGAGTGCAAGAAAGCACCGCACGGAGAGCCGCAGTGTACATGCAAGTACATGAGGACTCGAGTACGGAGCTGACGCAGCAATCACTGAAAAAGTGCATTTTTAGAGGTGCCCTCAAGTGATTCTACGGTTGGAGAAGATAATAAATGATCAAAGGGGAGTTAGGATGAGAGCATTGCTGACCACGCTACTGATAGGGCTCTCTCTATCTTCGCTTGAGGTTGCAGCGGATACCGAGAAGGAGAAGAGGGTACGAGACTACCCCTTTGAACAGGTTGCCGAGAATAGCTGGGTGATTCATGGTCCACTGGGCCACCCCACAGTAGAAAATCAGGGTTTTATGAATAACCCCGGAATGGTGGTTACCCGTGCGGGTGTGGTGCTGGTTGATCCCGGCTCCAGTGTTCTGGCCGGTGAGATGGTGCTGCGGATGGTCAAAAAAGTTACCGATGCCCCGGTGGTCGCCACCTTTAACACCCATGTTCATGGTGACCACTGGTTGGGGAATCAGGCGATTCGGGCGGCTTATCCCGATGCACCCATCTACGCTCACCCCAATATGGTCAGTGAGGCGGAGTCGGGTAAGGGAGATCAATGGCGCTTACTGATCGAACGTCAGACCGAGGGGCTTACCCGGAGGACGCGGGTTGAGCTTCCTGATCAGCTGCTGAATCATGGGGATGAGCTGCGTATAGGAGACCATACCTTCCGTATCCACCACTATGGTCAGGCACATACCAATAGCGATATGATGGTTGAGGTAGTTGAGGAGGGGGTGGTGTTCCTGGGAGATAATGTGATGTCTAACCGGCTGGGCGGGATGCAGGAGGGTACCTTTCTCGGCAATATGCAGACCCTGAAACGTGTGTTAGAGAGTGGCGCGAAGGTATGGGTACCGGGACATGGAGCAACTGCGGGTGCAGAGGTGGTGACCACTTACCGGGATTACCTGAAAACGGTCTATGGTGGCGCGCTGTTGGCCTTTGAGGAGGGGATGGAGAGTGATCAGCTTAAACCGCTGATCGTGGAGCGAGCTGCGGCCTACCGTGACTGGGTAGGATATTCACTGGAGATTGGCCGTCATGCGGGCCACGCCTATCTGGAGGTAGAGAGTAATGAATTTTAGCGGTAACCCTTTTGATCTGAAGGATAGTACGGCCTGGGAGCGCTGGCGGGACAAGAAGCTGGAACAGGCCCCCTCCTCGCTGGATGAGCTGATTGTAGAGGTAGACGACCCCCGGACGATTACCCCGATGGAACATGAGGCGATTGTGGAGCGCTGCCGACATTTCAATATGGCAATCTATGCCAGCGAGCTGGGCGAAGAGGGGACCCATATTCCGCGTGCGGTCGGGATGCGTTTCGGCTGTCACCATATTAACCATAACCGGGGGGCCGAGGCCGATGCGGTGACGGCATTAACCGTACAGGATGATCCGCTCCATGCCCTCTATATCCCCTATACCAACCGCGATATACACTGGCATACCGACGGCTACTATAACCGCCTGGATCTACAAAACCATGCGCTTCTGCTTCACTGCGTCCGCCCGGCGCTGAGAGGGGGAGAGAGTGGATTGATGGATCATGAGATGGCCTATCTATTGATGCGAGAGGAGAACCCTGACTATATTCATGCACTGATGCAGGAGGATGTGATGGTGATTCCCCCCCATGTTGTCGACGGAGAGCAGTTGCGCCCTCAACGTAGCGGGCCGGTCTTTATGGTGACAGCGGCGGGAAATCTTCATATGCGCTATACCATGCGCAAGAGAAATATTGTCTGGAGTGAGAACCCTCTGGTGAGACAGGCGGTGACCTGGCTGGAGAATCTGCTCAATAGCGGAACCGCCCCCCTGTTTCGCGCTACGCTGCAACCCGGCTGGGGGTTGATCTGTAACAATGTGCTGCATGATCGTACCGCATTTGAGGATAGCGAAGAGGAGACGGAGAAACGACTGCTCTATCGTGCCCGCTATTATGACCGGATTCACTGTAGTTGATGCTACCTAGCTTCCCTGACTCTCCTGAATAAGCATACTGCCGTACTGCTCCAGCGCCTGTAAGAGCTGTAGTTTCTTCGGGTTATCGGCATGCTCTATGCTCAGTTGGTGGATCTCACTCTGGAACTTCTCGTAATGGATGGTTCCTCCTCCATCCGCATCCAGCAGACGGTGCTGACAGAAGCGGCTCCACTTCTGTTGCTCTGCAGCGGTGAGTGAGTGAGGCCAGTTACGTGCACGATAACGAAACAGCATCTCCCCAAGACGTGGGTCCTGAAAAGAGAACGGTTGAGTGGAGAGTGCCTCGGGGGAGAGGCGGTGTATCTGCTGCATCTGTAGCCGATCCTCCTCGCCAAAAAAGCCACTATAGATCATTCGGTCAGGATCTTGCTCGGCTCTGAACGGGTGGAGCAGATGGGCTTTGGCGATATTCTCAGCAAAAGTAGAGGCCGAGGTGAGTATGGTGGCATGTTCTCGCTGCTGTTGAAGATCAATCTGCAGGCGTGTCTGACTCTCTTCGTTGAGGGTGTTGAGGGGAGCCAGTACCGGGCACTTGTTGAGATGGACGGTCTTAACGGGGATCCGCTCTACCCCCTCAGCCATCGCCTCACGAGGGGTAAAGAGGCGTTGATGGATCTCCTCGGGGGATAGGGTAAGCAGTGGGGTGGGGTCGACGCTCAGATCATAGACAATGACTCCGTTGTTATTGGTGGGGTGGCGCACAAGGGGGAGGATCAGCGCCAGATTGCCCCGCTCAGAGGGGTACATCGAAGAGATATGGAGGAGAGGGGTGGGGTGG
>JABHIC010000445.1 GCA_018671205.1 Gammaproteobacteria bacterium | reverse complement strand
TTTCAGGAGCATGATGTCTACCTACCGATGGTGGTGTTGGAAGAGCTGGATCGGGGCAAGAAAGGGGGCTCCGAGATCGCCAGAAATGTACGCCAGGTGACCCGCTTTATCGATGAGCTGGTAGAGAACTGTGTCTTGGGAGAGATTAATCAGGGGATCTCGTTACTCCCTAGCGGTGCACTCAGCAACCTCAAGGATCAATCCTCTGGCCGTCTCTTCTTTCAGACCACCATCGATAAAGCCAAGCTGCCGGAGTCCCTGCCGGGATACACCGCAGATAATAGCATTCTCTCTACCGTATTGGGGTTACAAGAGCGGGTCAATGATGTACGTCTGGTTACGCGTGATATTAACTTACGGATCAAGGCCTCTATACTGGGAGTCAATAGCGAGGATTATCGCAACGACAAGGTACTGGATGATGTTGATCTGCTCACCACAGGGGTCCATGAGATATCCGCAGATTTTTGGGACTCCTATGGAAAAGATCTCAAGAGCTGGCAGGAGGAGGGACATACCCTCTACCGGGTAGAGGGGGAGGTTGTCCCCGAGTGGGAGGCGGGGGAGTTCCTGACCGATGTTACTGCCCCCGGTAATGATTACATCATCCGTTCTACCAGGGAGAAAGAGGCAACCCTGGAACGTATTCACAACTACAGCTCAGAGAACCAGACAGTCTGGGGGATACAGGCGCGCAACCGGGAGCAGAACTTTGCCCTTAATCTGCTGATGGACCCACAGTTTGACTTTGTTACCCTGTTGGGGCCGGCGGGAACCGGAAAGACCCTGCTTGCTCTGGCGGCCGGGTTGGAGCAGACCCTGGAGCAGAACCTCTTTCGTGAGATTATCATGACCCGTATCACCATCCCGTTGGGTGAGGATATCGGTTTTTTGCCGGGAACCGAAGAGGAGAAGATGGCCCCCTGGATGGGAGCATTGATGGATAATCTGGAGGTGCTCACTATGAAAGAGAAGAGCACCCCCTTTGAGCGCGAGGCAACCCAGGAGCTGATCAACCACCGGATCAAGATTCGCTCAATGAATTTTATGCGCGGACGCACCTTTGCCGACCGCTACCTGATTATTGATGAGGCACAGAACCTCTCCTCAAAACAGATCAAGGCACTGGTCACCCGGGCAGGGCCAGGGACCAAGATTGTCTGTATCGGTAACCTCTCTCAGATCGATACCCTCTATCTGACGGAGACCAGCTCCGGGCTTACCTACGCCGTGGATCGCTTCAAGAGCTGGAATCATAGTGGGCATGTTACCCTGCAGATGGGGGAGCGCTCACGACTGTCGGATTATGCAATCACTGCGTTGTAGTTCTTTGGGCCCTCTTAGCCAACTGTTCGGAAACGTTCCCCCTCTGGAATCCAGCGCTGGATCAGTTGGGTAACCTGATCCGGGCTGTTTTGTAGCAACGCAGGGGCGAGCGCTTCAATCAGTGGGATCAGCGGCTGATCCAGGGTCAGATCAGCAATCTTCAACTGCAAGGCTCCGGTCTGCCTTTTGCCCAGAAGCTCCCCCGGACCACGCATCTCCAGATCTTTTCTGGCGATCTCAAATCCATCGGTTGATCCGCGCAGCGTCTGAAGGCGCTCACTGGCAATTTGAGTGAGTGGGGCACGATAGATCAGT
Source organism: Gammaproteobacteria bacterium (assembly GCA_018671205.1). Taxonomy (GTDB): domain Bacteria; phylum Pseudomonadota; class Gammaproteobacteria; genus Thiopontia. The sequence goes on along the minus strand of JABHIC010000445.1, from coordinate 2,257 downwards.
ACGCAGCTACTCGCCTCAGCCCCCCGTCCGACCCGCCCCCGCAGTTGATGTAACTGAGCGAGCCCGAGCCGCTCCGCATTCTCAATAATCATCAGGCTGGCATTGGGGACATCTACCCCTACCTCAATCACCGTGGTGGCGACCAGGATCTGGATCTCACCCCGGTGAAATCGGCCCATAACCTCCTCTTTCTCCTTGCTGGGCAGACGACCATGAACCAGACCAATCTGGAGGTCACCCCACTGGTGACGCATCTGTTCAGCGCGCTCAGTAGCGGCCTCACACTGTAACTGCTCCGATGCCTCAATCAGTGGGCAGACCCAGTAGACCTGCCGCCCCTGCTGGCAGTTGACATAAACCCGTTGCAAAACCTCATCGCGGCGGCTCTCCGGGAGCGTAACCGTCTTGATCGGGGTGCGCCCCGGTGGTAGCTGATCAATTACGCTGCTGTCGAGGTCTGCATAGAAGGTCATCGCCAGGGTACGGGGAATGGGGGTGGCGGTCATGATCAGTTGGTGTGGCGTGTAGCTGCTATCTTCCCCCTTCTGCTGCAGGGCGTAGCGCTGCTCCACTCCGAAACGGTGCTGCTCATCAATGATCACCAGTGCCAGCTGGTTAAATTCTACCCCCTTCTGGAACAGTGCATGGGTACCGACCACAATCGGACACTCCCCGCTGCGCAACTGTGCGGAGAGTAGTTGACGCTCACTGCGCTTCATGCTGCCGGTGAGGAGTCCTGCGGAAATATTGAGTGGCTGGAGTAGCTGGTTCAGGGTTTTGTGGTGCTGGGTGGCAAGTAGCTCCGTAGGAACCATCAGGGCCACCTGTAGACCCGCAGCAGAGGCGTGGAGTGCGGCGCAGGTTGCGACAACCGTCTTGCCGGAGCCAACATCACCCTGTAACAGTCGCTGCATCGGATAGGGGTGAGCCAGATCTGCAAAAATCTCGGCGTTGACCCGCTGCTGGGCAGTGGTCAGGGAGAAGGGGAGCTGGTGCAAAAATTGCGCTACCAGGCGCTGTTGTGGCGCTAGTGGAACTGCCCGTTGGCGCTGCTGCTGTTGTCGAAGTTGCTTTAGCGAGAGGTGGTGGGCGAGCAGCTCCTCCAGTGCTATCCGCTCGCGGCACGCCCTCAGCTGTTCGACCGTGGTCTCTCTATCCGGGCGGTGCAGGGTCTGTAGTGCCTGCTGTAGTGGGGGCAGATTTTGTTCTACCGGAGCGGGAAGAAGATCGGCTAGCTGATCTAGTGTTTTGGCCAATGCCTGGCTGGTGAGTGAGTAGAGGGTACGTTGACCTACCCCCTCAGTGGCAGGATAGATCGGGGTCAACTGCTGTTCAAGGGGGGGCGGAGGCTGGCTGGAGGAGAGTAGTTGATATTCGGGATGAACCATCTCCACTCCGGATGGTGAACGGCGAACCTCACCAAAACAGCGCAGAGTACGGCCGCGCTGGAGGGTGGCCTGCTGCCCTTTGTGGAAGTTGAACAGACGGATTGTGAGGCATCCCGTGGCATCCTCAAGGGTACAGAGCAGAGAGCGCCGTCGCCCAAAACGGAGGGTGCTGGTGGTGATTGTACCCTCGATCAACCGCTCCTCCCCAACCTCCAGATGGGCTATCGGAGTTAGCTGGGTGCGATCCTGATAGCGTAGCGGGAGATGAAACAGCAGATCGGCCACCTGCTGAAGGTGTAGCTTTTGCAGCCGACGGGTGAGCTGTGGCCCAACCCCTTTGAGTGTGGAGAGTAGCAGGAGTTACCCCAGTACCATGACCCCATCCATCTCCACTCCGGCACCCTTGGGCAGTGAGGCGACGCCGATCGCTGCACGTGCGGGGTAGGGGGTCTCAAAATAGCGTGCCATCACCTCATTAACCAGTGGGAAGTGGCTCAGATCAGTGAGAAAGATGTTGAGTTTAACGATATCTGCCAGAGATCCCCCTGCGGCCTCAGCCACCCCGGTCAGGTTATCAAAGACCCGAACAATCTGTGCCTCCATCTCTCCACTGACCATCTCCATCGTCTCTGGAATTAGCGGGATCTGTCCCGACAGGTAGACGGTCTGACCCACCTGTACCGCCTGTGAATAGGTGCCAATGGCCTGTGGCGCGTTATCGGTTTGGATGATTGTTCTGTTCATGGGGCTCTCGTTAAAAAATAGGGAGTTGGATGGTTGAGTGGTTGCTAGGATACCGTTACCCCTTGAGGCGCTGAATCATGGATACGGGCTTCAGTTTTCTCACATTACGCATAATTGTGGCAAGA
>JABHIC010000444.1 GCA_018671205.1 Gammaproteobacteria bacterium | reverse complement strand
GGGGGGGGGGAGAGTAAGCAGCCGCTCTTCACCGCAGAGGAGCGAGTGGCGCTCGCACGGGAGACATTTCAACGGATGGAAGGGGTGGTCGTCACCCCTTTCCGGGGGTTACTGGTCGATTTTGTCCGCCAGCAGCAGGCTGGGGTCATACTGCGGGGGTTGCGTGCGGTCTCGGATTTTGAGTATGAGTTTCAGCTGGCCGGGATGAATCGTCACCTGGCCCCTGATGTCGAGACCCTTTTTCTTACCCCCGCAGAGCAGTATGGGTACCTCTCCTCCAGTCTGGTTCGGGAGATCGCCTCACTCAATGGATCGGTGGATGCGTTTGTGGAGAAAAACGTGCAACAGGCGTTGGAAGAGAAATTCAGGCAGTAGGGTCTCCGTGCGGTGCTTTCTTACACTCAGAGAAAAATGACTATTTTAGAGGCAGGCTGAAATAAATCAGTAATATTGCAGCTATTTGCGCAGCGTAACCTGTTGAAAACGGTATTATAGTCTTTTATATACAGCTGCTTATAAGTACGTGGTTGGGCTGTTCAAAAAAGCAGAAAACAGGTACAATTAAACCATTCAGAATAAGAACAGGATTGATAAGATGGCGCTATATATTACCGACGAGTGTATTAATTGCGATGTGTGTGAACCGGAGTGTCCCAATGAGGCAATTTTTCAGGGGGATGAGATCTACGAGATCAAGGCCGACCTCTGTACAGAGTGTGTGGGCCACTATGATGAGCCACAGTGTGTTGAGGTCTGCCCGGTGGACTGCTGCCTGGCCGATCCTGAACATGAAGAGAGTGAGGATCAGCTACGGGCCAAGTATGATAAGTTGACGGCATAACCCACCCCCTGCCGATTTTGTAGAGAGGCCGATTCAGTTGAGTCGGCCTTTTCTATTAAGGGGGTCGGTAAAACTATTCATAGTTTAGAGGTACCCTTTATCTCACTCTGGGGTAGATTTTTTGCGTCGCTTCCGACTACTCTCTCTGCGCTTGATCACCCCCTCCTCAGGGTACTCATAGTGGATGATGGTACGTTTATGGTTCTGCTGGGTGATGACCCCCCGAATCTCAAACAACCCGTTGAGCTCCAGTGAGTGAAACTGACTGTTGAGTGGTACCAGATAGCTCTTCTCATTCCGGCGTACCAGTTGCCGGAAATGGTACTCCTCTTTATAGGCAGCCAGTACATAGGCCCCATTGACCACCGGGTAGCCCGGATCAATGATGATCACAGCGCCATCACTGAATTCCGGGGCCATGCTTTCGCCAATTACCTGAAGGGCAAATGGCTCCTTGTCTTCACATGCGGTGGGGCTGAGGATATCCATCACTCTATTCTACCAGAGTAAGCCCGCTGGCCTCTCCTTGTAAAAAGAGGAGGAGGCTCCTTAGTGTTGACAGTGGGGACAGTACCAGCTGGAGCGCTGGCTCTGGGTAAAGCGCCGGATCGGGGTGTTGCAGATGGTGCAGGGGGCACCCTCCCGTCCATATGCCGAGAGCTGTTGCTGAAAGTAGCCGGGTTTTCCCTCGCTATTACGGAAATCCTGGAGTGTGGTTCCCCCCTGTTGAATGGCCTGGTTGAGTATGGACTGGATTGCCCCGGCCAGATTATGGTAGCGCTGTTTTGAGATGCGCCCAGCAGCTCGTTTGGGGTGGATGCCGCTAAGAAAGAGAGATTCACAGGCGTAGATATTGCCCACGCCGGTGATTATCTTCTGATCCATAATGAGGGTTTTGATTGCGGTTTTGCGTTTTCTGGAGTGGTGGTAGAGGTGGTCACAGATCTCCGTCACTGAAATATTGTCTACCGGCTCAATTCCCAGGTTTTTCAGCAGTGGATGGTCGTGGATGGGGTCAGTTGTCCAGAGAAAGGCACCAAACCGGCGTGGGTCGCGAAAACGAAGCAGGAGCCCGTCACTCAGCTGCAGGTCAATATGGTCATGTTTTTCGGCAGCGGGGGCGTTCTCCAGTACGCGTAGCGAACCGGTCATTCCGAGGTGGATGATCACGGTGCCGTGCCCGGTCTCCAGTAATAGGTATTTGGCTCGGCGCGTGACCCGGTGGATGGTGGTGCCGGCCAGTGCCTGCTCAACCCCTGCGGGTATCGGCCAACGCAAAATTCGCTGACGTATGGTCACGGCGGTAATGGTCTTGCCGCAACAGGCGGGGGCAATCCCTCTGCGCGTGGTCTCAACTTCGGGTAACTCTGGCATCGTAGAGAGTATAATCTCATTCATGAATCAGCGTACTCAGGTAATCACGGTTTGATGGATAGAATGGACCGTCTTCCAACTCACCCTGTCGAGCAAGCCAGCAGTGCCGGACTGCTTGGCGTGGATACCGGAGGAACATTTACCGACTTTGTCTGGTGGGATGGGAGGGCGCTCCATATCGATAAGGTGCTCTCGACCCCGGAGGCACCGGAACGGGCGATTCTGCAAGGGATCGCGAAGATGAAGATTCCGTTGCAGGGGTTAACCGTGGTGCATGGCTCTACGGTGGCGACCAATGCGGTGCTGGAGGGGAAGGGGGTGCGTACCCTGCTGATTACCAATCGGGGATTTGGTGACCTATTGACCATTGGACGACAGGCGCGAACAGAACTCTATAATTTGCAGCCAGAGCCACTCTCTCCCCCTGTGCCGCGTGAGGATTGTCTGGAGACCGGAGGGCGTATCGGTGCGGATGGCACTACGCTTGAGCCGTTGACTGAGGCGGATCTGCGACAGCTTCGGTCAGAGATTGAACAGCGTCAGGCAGAGGCTGTGGCGATCAACCTGCTCTTCTCCTTTCTTGACCCTGAGGCAGAGCGGAGAATTGAGGCAGTGGTGCCCAAGGCGCTCTTTGTCTCTCGCTCCTCCAGGGTGTTACCGGAGTATCGGGAGTATGAGCGGGGGATCACCACCTGGCTCAACAGTTATGTGGGGCCGCTGGTTGAGGGGTATCTGCAGCGACTGGAGTCGAGAGCCGGTGGTGCAAAAATCTCG
>JABHIC010000443.1 GCA_018671205.1 Gammaproteobacteria bacterium | reverse complement strand
GTGATCATGATCTGTTAACCCATGCAGGAAAGATCTCAGCGCTTCAAGCCAAGGAGAAGGCTGCGCTGGAGTATGACCATTTCAGACGAGTGATCGATGCCAAACCGAGCCGTGTGGATAAGGACCTGGAGCGGGCAATCAAACAATTGCCGGGTAATGGTGGTGGATAGTAAGCCAGTTCATTTTTTTGATTAAGTACTGTATTGTAGTACTATATGAAAACTAAGCACAGAAAAACCCTTGATCTGATATTCAAGCGCCCGGTTAGTGCCAATATCAAATGGAAGGATATCGAAGCTCTTTTCACTGCTTTGGGGGCCACCCTTAGTGAGCGAGAGGGGTCACGTATCGGTGTTGAACTGTTTGATGATATTAAGGTGTTTCACCGTCCTCACCCCAACCTTACAACCGATAAAGGTGCTGTGGTTAATGTGAGAGATTGGCTAAAAACCAATGGAGTACAACCATGATAAATACAATGGAAATTGATGGATTCAAGGCGATTATCAATTTTGATTCAGAGATTGAGATGTTCCGAGGGGAGTTCGTTGGTCTGAATGGTGGGGCAGACTTCTATGCAGCAGATATTACAGGGTTAAAAAAGGAGGGGGCAATCTCTCTCAAGGTGTTCCAGCAGATGTGTGATGAAATTGATCGTCCTTATCGAAAGGAGTTCTCTGGAAAGTTTAATGTAAGAATTCCACCCAGCATCCATGAAAGCGTTGTCGCAGCCTCCTCTGCTGAAGGCAAAAGCCTGAACCAGTGGGTTACTGATGCGATTGAGCGTTCATTGGAGGATGCAGCATAGCTTACCTCTACAGGGTGAGATGAGGAGTAACAGATGGACAAAGCCAACGAACTCACCTTTCAAAATGAGATGATCCGTCAGTTGCTCACCAATGGCTGGCAGCTAGGAAAACCCGAAAACTACAACCGTGAACTGGCCCTCTACGAAGAGGATCTGCTGGGTTTTGTAAAAGAGACGCAGGAGACCCAGTGGCAGAAGTTTCTGCAGCGTGACCAAAAGGAGGCTGCCGCATGACCCTCGATCATTCACCGGATAGCTTGTCTGGCCTGTTGAAGGAGCTAACCCGGTTGCCGCATGAAACGGAGTGGGTTGAGTTTAAGCACAACAATGATGATCCGTCCATGATAGGGGAGTACATCTCAGCACTGGCCAATTCGGCGGCACTGCTTGGGAAACAGTCGGCTTGGCTGGTGTGGGGGATTAATAATGAGGACCACTCCATTGTGGGTACCCGATTTAATCCTGCAACGGCTCGTCACAAGCAGCAGGAGTTGGAGAGTTGGTTGCTGCAAAAGACGGTGCCAAAAATCCATTTCAAATTTTACCGTTTTGAGGTGGAAGGGTATCCCATTGTAATTCTTGAAATCCCGGCTGCCAGCCACACCCCGGTACAGTTTGGTAGCGTAGAGTACATTCGGATCGGTTCCTATAAAAAACAGCTTAAAGAGCACCCAGAGAAGGAGCGTGAACTCTGGCGAGTGTTTGATCGAGTCCCTTTTGAACACCAGACGGCGGCAGAAAATGTTACGGCTGAGCAGGTGTTGAAATTGATCGATTACCCCTCCTATTTTGATATGACGGATGCACCATTACCGGAGAATCGGGAGGCGATCCTGGCTGCTCTTGAGGCGGACAGGATGATCCAGCGAAGTGAAAGGGGGCGATGGCATATTCGGAACTTGGGAGCCATTTTGTTTGCCAAAAAGCTTCAGGATTTCCGCCACCTCGGTCGCAAGGCAGTACGCCTGATCCAGTATCGTGGCAATAGTCGGGTAGAGTCGGTTCGCGAACTGGAGGGGAGCAAGGGGTATGCGGTTGGTTTCGAGGGGCTGATTGACTACATTAAGACCTTGCTGCCCCATAATGAGGAGATTGGTAAGGCGCTGCGGCGGGAGGTCTCGATGTATCCTGATCTGGCGATCCGTGAGCTTGTAGCCAATGCTATTATCCATCAGGATTTCTCTATCACAGGCACCGGGCCGATGGTTGAGATATTTGATACCCGAATGGAGATCACGAATCCGGGGTTACCTTTGGTGGCAACGGAACGCTTCCTGGATTCTCCACCGCGTAGTCGTAATGAGGTGCTGGCTTCTTTTTTGCGGCGGGTAGGCATCTGCGAAGAGCGTGGGAGCGGCATCGAAAAAGTGGTGGTGCAGACAGAGTTGTACCAACTGCCTGCACCGTTGTTTGAGACGACTGATGTGCATACCAGAGCCCTGCTGTTTGCTTATCGTGAATTCAGGGAGATGGATCGTGAAGAGCGCCTTCGTGCCTGTTATATGCACTGTGTCTTACGTTATGTGAATCGAGAGGTGATGAACAATACCTCACTGCGTGAACGGTTTGGTGTTGAGGCTAAGAACAGTGCAATGGTGAGTCGTCTGATCAAGCAGGCTTGTGAAAGTGGATTGATACGTCCCTATGATGCAGAGGCGGGCAGCAAGGCAATGCGGTATGTACCAGCTTGGGTATGATTTGTTTGACTGTTGTTTGACTGTTGTTTGACTGAGAGACGTGATAGAAGAGGATTACGCATAAAATATGCAACATAAACAGCAAGATAGCATATTGGGTTTCTTTGATGATGAGTCAGGCCTGAGGCGTATATAAGGGGTTCCAATGAGTAAATCCAGCGAATATACCTTTCAAAATGAGATGATCCGTCAGTTGCTCGCCAATGGCTGGTTACTGGGAAAACCGGAAAACTACAACCGTGAACGGGCCCTCTACGAAGAGGATCTGCTGGGCTTTGTAAAAGAGACGCAGGAGCCCCAGTGGCAGAAGTTCTGCAAGCTCTACCCCAATAACCCCGAACAGAAGCTCCTCGAACGGGTTGCCACCCAGCTCAACAAGGCCGACCCTAATGCCCCCCATAAAGAGATGCGCACCTTCGGTACTTTGGGTGTGTTGCGCCACGAGCTGCGGGATCGTGGCACCTGTTACGTTCCGCTTTATATGAGCCACTTTGTATCGACCTATTTGAGGTGGGATAAACAAAAAAATCCCACACTGCTTAGGGGGTAATAATCTCCTGCTGCAGAGCGGGATAGCT
>JABHIC010000442.1 GCA_018671205.1 Gammaproteobacteria bacterium | reverse complement strand
AGGCACTGATCACCACCCCCGCTTTTGCACGCAAGGTACGGGTCAGATAGGCCACTGCGGGGGTCGGCATTGGCCCCAACAGCCCGATATCAACACCTGCTGCTGAAAACCCCGCCTCCAGAGCAGACTCAAACATATACCCGGATATCCGCGTATCTTTTCCAATCAATACCATGCCATGACCATCTCTGGCCAACACCTTACCCGCCGCATAGCCCAGCTGCATCGCAAAATCCGGGGTGATCGGCATCTCTCCAACCCGCCCACGCACCCCATCTGTACCAAAAAATTCCCTGCTCACGCACTACTCCCTCTCATCAATCCTGCCCCCATCAACGCCTCATGCGTCTCACCCACATCGTGTACCCGCACAATATTTGCCCCCCGTTCTACCGCCACCACTGCCGCTCCCACACTGCCAAACAGGCGCTCCCCCACCTCGCGCCCCCCCAGCAGCTCTCCCACCATCGATTTCCTGGAGATTCCAACCAGTAACGGGACATTCAATGCCCTGAAGCGATCCAGCCCGCTCAGTAGCTGTAGATTATGTTCCAGCCTCTTACCAAACCCAAACCCCGGATCGACCCAGATGCGGGAACGGGCGATCCCTGCTGCCTCACAAGCAGCAATGCGATCAGAGAGAAAAGTGAGAACCTCATCCACCACATTGTTGTAGTGGGGTGCCTGCTGCATCGTCCCCGGTCTACCCTGCATATGCATCAGACAGAGTGGGCACTCCAGTGCTGCAGCTTGCGCTAAGGCCCCCGGTTTGCGCAGCGCGTATATATCGTTGATCCAATCCGCCCCCGCCGCAATGGCCGCTCGCATCACCTCTGGTTTACCGCTATCGACAGAGATAGAGACCTCACTCACCTTGCGTATCGCCTCAATAACAGGGATCACACGCTGCAACTCTTCATCCAGCGAGACCGGAGCGGCACCGGGGCGGGTGGACTCTCCCCCTACATCAATGATGGCTGCACCATCCTCCGCCATCTTCAGCGCCTGCTGTAGCGCTGACTGGGTAGACTCATGGTTGCCCCCATCCGAAAAAGAGTCGGGGGTCACATTGAGTATCCCCATGATCTGGGGGCTGCCCATTTTCAATGGTCGAAACTAGGGATTAGTGCTGGTTAGCTGGACCACCGATAGAGGTATCGGAACCACTATCCTCATCTCCATCACTACCTTCCTCTTCTGCAGAGGTTGAGTTCGATGAATCATCCTCTTCATCGGAGTCACTCCAATCCTCAGGGGGGCGTGGAGAACGTCCCTCCATAACATCCCGGATCTGAGTCTCATCGATGGTCTCAAAACGAATCAGGGCCTCGGCCATCCGATCCAGTTTTGTCCGATTCTCGGTGAGAATCGCCAGGGCGCGCTCATAGTTGTGATCAATAATTGCGCGCACCTCCTCATCGATCAGGTGAGAGGTCTCATCAGAGACCTCTTTGTGTTTGGTGACAGAACGTCCCAGAAAGACCTCACCCTCCTCCTCCGCATAGCTGAGTGGCCCCAGTTTATCGGAGAGCCCCCACTTGGTCACCATACTACGGGCAATCTCTGTGGCTCGCTCAATATCGTTCGAGGCTCCCGTTGTGACGGCATCCGAACCAAACACCAGACTCTCTGCAATACGTCCACCAAAAAGGCTGGAAATCTGGCTCTCCAGGCGTGCCTTACTGTGGCTGTAACGATCCTCTTCCGGCAGAAACATGGTGACACCGAGGGCACGCCCCCGAGGAATAATGGTTACTTTATAGACCGGATCATGCTCCGGAACGGATAGCCCCACAATCGCATGGCCCGCCTCATGGAAGGCGGTGAGTGTCTTCTCTTCATCACTCATCACCATAGAGCGGCGCTCCGCCCCCATCATAATCTTATCCTTGGCCTTCTCAAACTCTGCCATCTTGACTAGGCGCTTGCCCCCTTTGGCTGCAAACAGGGCGGCCTCATTGACCAGGTTAGCCAGATCGGCTCCAGAGAAGCCGGGGGTACCTCGTGCCAACACCTTGGGCTTCACGTTTTTATCCACCGGCACCTTGTTCATATGAACCTTGAGAATGTGTTCACGCCCACGCACGTCGGGCAGAGGCACCACTACCTGACGATCAAAACGGCCGGGACGCAGCAGCGCTGGATCCAGCACATCCGGGCGGTT
>JABHIC010000441.1 GCA_018671205.1 Gammaproteobacteria bacterium | reverse complement strand
TGCTCCAGATCCCGCCACCTCACTAGAGAACCTCTCTCATGCATGAAACAGAATCCACCAAACACCCGATCCGCCGCCTCTGGATCATCCCCCCCATCGCAATCGGTGTTTTTGCATTGATGATGTTGTCAGGCAACAAACTGGTCCCCACACAGGTTGAGAACAGAGAGATGGTTCATGCCGTTCGTACCATCACCATACCTCGGGTTGATCTGCAGCCTGTTGCCAAAGGCTACGGTGTGGTGCAACCAGCAAAGGTCTGGAGCGCCGTTGCACAGGTCAGTGGACGGGTCGTTGAGATGCACTCTAGGCTACGAAATGGAGAGATCATCCCTGCCGGAACGCTACTCTTCCGTATCGATCCGACCGACTCCATGTTGGCCCTGGAGCAGCTCAAGGCCGAATTAACAGAGCTTGAGGTCCGACAACAAAATACCAAAGATCTACTGAAGATTGAGCAGCGTAATCTGGTGCTGGCAGAACGTGAGGCGACACGCCTGAAAGAGCTGGCCCAAAAAGGTAGCACGTCACAAAGCAGTGCCGATAGTGCTGAGCGGGCCATGCTCAGCTCACGTACAGCCGTGCAGAACCTACGCAATACCCTGGCTCTGATCCCTACTCAAAGCCGGGTGATTCAGGCCAAGCTGGCGCGCTCACAACGGGATCTGGAGAATACCCGGATTCAGGCCCCCTTTAATCTGCGTATCGCCAACCTCAACATAGAGACAGAGCAATATGTGACCATCGGCCAGAAGCTGTTTGAGGGGGATGGGGTGGATCGATCTGAGGTGGTCGCCCAGGTTGCGATGTCATCCATGCGCCACCTGTTTATCAATCATGGCACCGCCCCTCCAAATACCACACAGCTGACCGAGGGGCTGGTGGAGTATACCGATCTGCACCCATTCATCCAGATGGATCTGGGGGAGCATCAGGTGGAGTGGGAAGCGGAGTTTGTACGTTTCACCGACAACATCGACACCGAGACCCGCACCATTGGGGTGGTGGTTGCCATCGACAACCCTTTAGACAAGATCATCCCTGGCCAACGCCCTCCTCTCTCCAAAGGGATGTTTGTCAAGGTGGTGCTGAATGGGCGGATTCAGCCACAACAGATCATCATTCCACGCAGCGTGGTACGGGAGGGTAAAGTACTCCTGGTCAACCCGCAACAAGCGCTGGAGATCCGCGATGTCGAGGTACGCTATAGCCAGGATGAGATCAGTGTAATCCAGTCAGGGGTTGAGGCTGGGCAACAACTGGTGGTATCTGATCTCATCTCTGCCATCGCAGGTATGCGCCTACAGTCTCATCCAGATCTGCAACTGGAGCAACAACTGCTCCACTCTGCAGCGGGAGCCCAGCAATGATCCACTGGTTCACCCACCACCCGAATGCAGCCAACCTGCTGATGGTGGTCATCATCCTACTCGGAATAGTGGCACTACCCGGCTTACAGCGCGAGACCTTTCCAGCCATTCAGAATGACAAGGTTGAGGTCCGTGTCGTCTACAAAGGGGCAACGGCCACCGAGGTTGAGGATGCGATCTGTCGCCGTCTGGAGGAGGCAACAGATCGTGTAATTGGGCTAGAAGAGATGCGTTGTGAGGCGAGTGAAGGTCAGGGGGTCGCCACGTTAGTCAAGCTAGAAGGGGCTGATATGACCCGTTTTCTGGACGATATCAAATCCAATGTGGATGCCATTAATGATTTCCCCGCAGAGACCGAACCACCGATTACCGAGGAGCTGGGGCGCACCGATGCGGTGGTCTCCATTGCCATCACCGGCCCGGACGATCCAGTCGCACTCAAGGCCTATGCGGAGTCGCTGAAGGCGCGCCTGAAGCAGCAAACCAAGGTCGCCACGATCACCGTTCAGGGGTTCTCTGACCATCAGTTGCGTATTGAGGTGCCACTACACCGACTACAAAAGTTTGGGCTCTCCGCCGCCGATATCGCCAATGCGATCCAGCAACAGAGCATTGGAACCCCGGTCGGACAGCTTGAGGGAGAGCACGAGGAGCTGCTCTTACGGATTGATGACCAGCGCAAGAGTATCAGCACACTTGAGACGCTGGTGGTGATCTCCGGACAGTCCGGAGCGGCAATTCCTCTCGGAGAGATCGCCACCATTACTAACCGCTTTGAGCAAGAGGAGAAAAAGATCCTGTTTGATGGCAAACGGGCCGCCATACTCAATATCACCAAGACACGGGCGCAGGATGTGCTCAAGGTCTACGATCAGATCAGCGCCTTTGTGGCCACAGAGCAGCTCCGCGCACCTAGCGAGATCACCCTGACACTGACACAAGATCGCTCATCTGTGGTGCGTGAACGGCTGGATATGTTACTGGATAACGGTATAGCGGGTCTGGCACTGGTGTTTCTGGTGCTGTGGCTCTTCTTCAGCCTGCGTTACAGCTTCTGGGTCACCATGGGGCTACCGGTCTCTTTCCTGGGGGGGCTGTTTATCTTGCCGTTGATCGGCGTGACCATCAACATGATTTCAATGGTGGGGCTGCTCATCGGTGTGGGGCTGCTGATGGATGATGCGATTGTCATCGCGGAGAATATTGCCGCACGCCTGGGACGTGGAGACCGGCCACTGCAGGCGGCTATCACCGGAGTCAAACAGGTATTACCAGGGATTCTCTCCTCATTTACCACAACCGTGCTGGTATTTGGCTCACTCGCCTTTATTAGTGGTGAGATTGGCCAGGTCCTGCGTGTCATCCCGCTGGTGCTATTGGTGGTATTGAGTGTGAGCCTGCTGGAGGCCTTTCTGATTCTGCCCAACCATCTGGGCCACTCACTGACCCACATCGACCAGCGCGAGGATTCCCGCTTCCGGCGCGCCTTTGAACGGGGGTTCGACCGCTTGCGTGACCACTATTTTGGTTCAATGATCGACTTCGCAGTGGAGTACCGCTATCTGACACTGGGACTGGTTGTGATGCTGATGCTGCTGGCCATTGCGATGCCTGCAAGTGGAAAACTAAAGTTTGTCGGCTTCCCTACGATTGAGGGTAACCTTATTGAGGCACGGATACTGCTACCACAAGGGACACCACTGGCACGCACTGAGGTTATCGTGGAGCAACTCACCCAGGCACTAAAAAAGAGCAACCAGCACTTTCAGCCCAGACAGCCCGATGGGCTGGAATTGGTTCAACATGTTACGGTAATTTATGGCGAAAACCCGGATGCGCATGAGTCAGGCTCCCATGTGGCGCGTATTGCGGTGGACCTGCTGAGTGGCGAGGTGCGTGATGCACCAATGGATGAGCTACGCCAGGTCTGGCGTGAAAAGAGTGGGCTACTGACCGATGTGATTGCCATCACCTATACGGAGCCCACAGTGGGTCCCGGTGGACGACCATTGGACATCCGTCTTATAGGTAACGATCTCAACCAGCTTAGGTCTGCGTCAGCGGAGGTTAAGAGCTGGTTGGGCAGCTACGCCGGAGTGACCGACCTGAATGATGATCTACGCCCTGGAAAACGGGAGTACCAGCTACATCTCAAAGAGAGCGCCGGGGTACTGGGGCTGAATGCACAAACTGTCGCCAACCAGATCAGAACCGCTTTTCAGGGGAGTGTGGTTGATGAGTTCCCACTCGGTGCGGAGACCTATGAGCTTGATCTGCGCCTGACGGCCAGTGATCGTGGCAGCCGTGCAGACCTCGATCAGCTAACCCTTTTGGGCCGCAATGGTGCCCTGATCCCACTGGATGTTGCTGTTGAGATCAGGGAGAGTCGAGGATGGGCACGTATTCACCGGATCAACAGTGAGCGTGCAGTCACGGTACAGGGTGATGTGCAGAATGAGATTGCCAATGCACAAGAGCTACTCACTCTGGCGGGGGAGACCCTGTTTCCTGCACTAAAAGAGAGATATCCTGGCCTCCAGATCAGTGTCCGTGGGCAGAGCAATGAGTCTGCGGAGACGGGCCAATCCATTGTACGCAATGTACTTCTGGGGATGGTCGGTATCTATGTGCTACTGGCACTCCAGTTTCGTGGTTATTTAGCGCCGATTACGGTCATGTCGGTGATTCCGACGGCACTGATCGGTGTGGTATTTGGCCATATGTTGTTGAACCTGGATCTGACGCTCCCCAGCATGATTGGTATGGCCTCACTATTTGGTGTGGTCGTTAATGACTCCATTTTGCTGGTGGTCTTTATCCGTGAGGCTCGTGCACAGGGGGTTGCTATCCCGGTTGCAGCCAAGCAGGCGGGGCGCGCCCGTTTTCGCCCAATTCTGCTCACCTCTGTCACCACGATTGCGGGCTTGATGCCACTGCTCACTGAAACCAGTATCCAGGCACAGATACTGATTCCACTTGCCACCAGTCTGGCATTTGGGCTCTCGTCAGCCACCCTGATCGCTATTTTTCTGGTACCGTCAATCTACTGTATCCTGGATGATTTCAATGCCCTTGGTGAGATTCCACCCATGACCCAGCCCTCTTCTCAGGAGATATCCCCATGAACAGACTACGCATGATATTGGCCACAGGCTTGCTCACGCTCCCCACTTCGCTATTGGCAGAAGACCTGCTACAGGTCACTCACTATGCCCTGGAGCAAGACCCAACACTTGAGATTTCCCGTCTTGGGGTAGCGGTAAAACAGCAACAGTACCGCCAAGCCAATGCACTTTTGCTCCCCTCCATCACGACAGCTGCAAGTTATGATTACATGGACAACTCCCCTCTTACCGATGAGAATCGGGCAGAGAGCTATAGCCTGAGTGTGACTCAGAAGATCTACCATCGTGATCAAATCAAAAAATCTGAGCAGGCCCAGGTATCCAGAGAGGAGAGTGAACTGGCTCTCCAATTGACCTACCAACAACTGTTACTACGGGTCGCCAGAGCCTATTTCAACCAACTGGCCTCAGAGGATACGCTACAACTGGCAGAGCAAGAGATGAATGCGGTCAGTGAACAGTTAAAGCGGATCAAGGGACGTTACGATGCAGGGGTCTCTGCACTGACCGATGTGCAGGAGGCCCAGGCCCGTTTTGATCTTATCAATGCCACGCTGGTCTCTGCCCGTGCAGGGGTAGAAAATAGCCGGGAGGCACTATTCGAGATTATTAACCGTGAACTTTCGCCTCTGCAGCCTCTGGCAAAGTCTGTACCACTCACACCACCTCAGCCTGCTGATGTGAATCAGTGGGTTGCACAGGCGCTGGGCCATAACCTAACGCTGCAACAACTGCACAAGCAGAAAGTGGCGGCATCACTAGCCATCGAATCTGCCCGCTCAGGATACTATCCATCCGTTGACCTGATCGGCAAACTTTCACATAGTGAAAACAGCAATACCCTCTATGGCCCGGGTGCAGAGGGCTACTCAGTGGGTATACAGGCCGCACTCCCGCTCTATTCTGGTGGCGGCACTCGTGCCAGGGTATCGGAGGCGATATTGTTGCAGCAGCAGGTTGATATGGCGCTGGTACAACAGCAACGAAGTATGGTCAAGACGGTTCGCTCCAGCTATCTGGCAGTCAATACCGCAATTGAGCTGGTGAAGGCGCAAATTCAGGTGCTCTCTTCCGCACAAACTGCCTTCAATGCCACACAAGCCGGAGTTGAAGTAGGTACCCGAACAACCGTTGATCTACTGGATGCACAAAAAGAGCTCTATAGTGCCCATCGTGATATGTCCCTCTCCAAATATGATTTACTGCTGGCCAGACTCACACTCAAGGAGTCTACTGGAATGTTGGAGTTGGAGGATGTAGAGAGAGTCAATCAGCTGCTCCATTAACAGGTACAGTGATTACATGAGAACAGGCCGATATTTCAATGCCCCTGAAATAGATAACGCAGCAATAATGCTGCGTTAAAAAGAAGGCTCTCAGAGGGTGGGGGAACCTACGAAAAAAGGAGGAGGAGGTTCTTTTTCGAAGGA
>JABHIC010000440.1 GCA_018671205.1 Gammaproteobacteria bacterium | reverse complement strand
TTTTGTAGGGTATCCCTTGTGGCGATCAAAGCCATACTCCGGGTGCATCTGGTGTAGCTCAACCATCATCTGGTCTCGCGCCACCTTGGCCAGAATGGATGCAGCACTGATCACCTCCACTTTACTATCCCCTTTGATGATCGCCTCTGCAGGAAACGCCAGGTCGGGTAGCCGATTACCATCCACCAGCACCCTATCCACTCGGCACTCCAGCTCTTCCACGGCCCGTTTCATCGCCAACAGTGTGGCCTGGAGGATGTTAATCTGATCAATCTCGGCAGCAGATGCCTCGGCAATGGACCAACCAACCGCCACCGCACGAATCTCCTCTGCCAACTGCTCGCGTCGTTTGGCACTCAATTTTTTTGAGTCGGCCAGGCCAACGATAGCGTGCCCCTTCGGCAGTACTACAGCTGCTGTCACTACGGGGCCAATCAATGGCCCACGCCCTACCTCGTCGACACCCGCAATCCACTCACTCATCAGCGTATCCCCAACATCTCTTCAACCAGATCAGAGAGCCGTTCTGCGGAGCTACCCTCCCCCAGTTCAGTCCGCACCTGTGATAACCCCTCGACCATCGCCCGGCGCTCTATCCCCTCAACCAGCAGAGGGCTAAGGTGTCTAATTATGCTCTCTGCTGAGGCCTCTTCCTGTAATAGTTCAGGCACCACTTCACGTCCCGCCACAATATTAACCAGCGAAACATAGGGGATCTTAATCAGTCGACTGAGAATCGCATAGCTGAACGGTGCCATGCGATAGATAACCACCATCGGAGTACCCAACAGTGCCATCTCCAGGGTCACGGTTCCCGAGGCTGTAACAATCGCATCAGAGGCACGAATCGCACGGTAGACCTCTCCCTTCAGCAGTTTCATCGAAATCGCTCCTGATGCCACCAATTCTGCCCCCTCAGTGAACAGTTCAGCGGGAAGCTCGGGAGCCTGAGAGAGAATAAATTGTAGCGCGGGGTTGCTGGCAGACATCTGCCTTGCACTCTCCAACAACTCAGGAAGTAGCTGCACCACCTCTCCCCGACGACTCCCTGGGAAGAGACCTATTGTGACCCGCTCAGGATCCAGCCCGATTGCACTACGAGCCTCTTTTACCCCCTCACTGCAGATCACCTTACCCACCAGGGGATGACCCACATAGGTCGCCGGAACTCCCACCCGCCGATAATAGGGGAGCTCAAAGGGGAAGATCAGTGCCATCTGATCAACACGAGCCGCAATCTTGTGAATCCGCCGCTCACGCCAGACCCAGATCTTCGGACTGATATAGTAGAGAACCGGAATACCCAGCTTCTTGGCATGTTTTGCCAGCCATAGGTTGAAACCGGGATAATCCACCAGAATCAGCAGATCGGGGCGTCTCTGCTGGAGTAGTTGACGCATCTTGCGCAGAACCCCATAGAGAGTGGGAAAATGGCGAATAATCTCGAACAGCCCCATCACGGCCATCTGCTCAATCCCAACGACGGCCTCAAACCCCTGCTTACGCATCCGCGCGCCCCCCATCCCAAAGCAGTGAATTGAGGCGTTTCTCAGGTTGAGCTGCTCCAGCAGTCGAGCCGCATGCAGGTCACCCGAGGGCTCTCCCACACTCAGCATAACCTCTTTCTGCCTCATCGCAGATTAAGGCCGCTAACGGAGGATACCGACTTTGCTTTCACTCTGTTCCACAAGAAAATCCCGAAACCGTGTCAGCTCGGGGTGCTGCAGACAGAGATCCGTCACCCGCTTCACCACCTCTGGCAGGGCCACTTTCTCACGAAACATCCACTTGAATGCCTGTTTCATGGCACTACGTGCGCTCTGGTCAAACCCTTTTCTCCTCAACCCTACCAGATTGAGACTGACCGGGCGCGCCAGGTTACCCGAAACCTGGATATAAGGAGGAATACTCTTGTTAATCGCACTGCCCATGGTTGAAAAAACATAAGAACCAATGGTGATGAACTGACTAACCAGGGTAAACCCGCCCAAGGTGACATGGTCATGGATCGTGACATGCCCCGCCAGAGAGGTGTTATTGACCAGAATCACATGGTCATGAATGATGCAATCATGGGCAATATGGACATAGGCCATAATCAGATTTTGGTTACCGATCCGTGTCGTACCCCCTCCACCCACCGTGCCACGATTAACCGTACAACACTCACGAAAGATATTATTATCACCAATCTCCAGCGTGGTGGGCTCCCCCTGATACTTCAGATCTTGTGGATCCTCACCAATCGAACCAAACGGAAAGAGGTGGTTATTCTCTCCAATGGTGGTTGGCCCCTTGATGACCACATGGGATTCAATTTTACTCCCGGCACCAATGGTGACATCTGCGCCGATGACGGAGTAGGGACCTACCTCAACCCCCTCAGCGAGCGTTGCAGCAGGGTCAATAATCGCACTGGGATGGATCAATGGTCGAGTTCTT
This sequence comes from Gammaproteobacteria bacterium, assembly GCA_018671205.1. Lineage (GTDB taxonomy): Bacteria > Pseudomonadota > Gammaproteobacteria > Thiopontia. The sequence goes on along the minus strand of JABHIC010000440.1, from coordinate 4,703 downwards.
TCTCGGCACACATCAGGTCTGCACTGGCCACCAGCTCACCATCCACGGTTGCCCGTCCCTTGAACTTCCAGATATCCCGAATACGGCGCACCAACTCCACCTCCAGCAGCAGCTGGTCACCCGGTTCTACCGGTTTACGAAAACGGGCCTTGTCGATCCCGACAAAATAGTAGAGAGAGTTTTCTGAGGGCAGATTTCCTGTGGTCTTAAAGGAGAGAATACCCGTCGCTTGTGCCAGTGCCTCCATGATCAATACTCCGGGCATCACCGGTATATGAGGGAAGTGGCCCTGAAAGAAGGGTTCATTGATAGTGACATTCTTGATCGCCCGCAGATGCTTACCCACCTCAAAATCCAACACCTTATCGACCAGTAAAAATGGGTAGCGATGTGGCAGGTGGTTCATCACCTCATGAATATCCATCTGGTTCATTCTTCTATTTCCTCTGTTACAGACTGTTCTAACTGTTTAACCCTCTTTTCCAACGCTCGCAAGCGTTTAATAGAGTCATTCAAATTCCTAAATTGTGCCACATTTCTCCGCCACTTACGGTTAGGGTCAGCCGGCGTTGCCGAGGAGTAGAGGCCCGGCTCTCGAATGGAGTGAGTGACCATGGTTCTCGCGGTGCAGTGGGTTCCTGCGGCAATATCCAGATGTCCCACAATCCCCACCTGTCCACCAAAAGTACAACCCGCCCCAATGGTTGTGCTTCCTGCCACAGCTACCATTGCAGCCATTGCGCAATCTTCCCCAATGTGGACATTGTGTGCGAGATGAACCAGATTATCCAGCTTCACCCCACGCTCGATGACCGTATCCTCAAATGCTCCCCGATCAATCGTGCTATTGGCTCCAATCTCGACATCATCACCTAATACCACTCGGCCCAGTTGAGGAATTTTAATCCAGCGCCCCTCCTGCTGAGCAAAACCGAAACCATCACTCCCCAACACTGCCCCCGGATGGATAATGCATGCCTCACCAATGACCGTTTTATCCATCACCGTTACATTGGCAATTAATCGGCTTCTGCTCCCAATGACAACATCCTCAGCGATCAGGCAACCGGGTCCAAGATGAACCCCTGAAGATATCCTGACACCCGCCATTACCATACATCTTGGCCCTATCCAGGAGCCCGCATCAATAATCGCTGATAGATGGACGGTTGCGGTAGGGTGTACACCAAACTCCTGCAGCTTAAACGGGTGAAAAAGTGTCGCTGCTTTTGCATACCCCAGATAGGGATCATCCATCAACAGTCGATTACCAGCAAACAGATCCTGCTGCTCTGGACGGAGAATCACTGCGGCGGCATCCGTACCGGCAAGCTCTGACTGAAATTTAGGGGAAGAGAGAAAAGAGAGCTGATTAGCCGTAGCACGGTTGAGCGGAGCAATATCCTCGACCGGGCATTCGGCTTCGCCCAATAGCGTGGCCCCAATCTGCTCTGCAATCTCAGCCAGACTATAGGTCCGAACCACCTCTTTCATCATCTCGACCAATGACATTCTAACCCCACTAGCCCGCATGGATAGCGCTTCACCAAAAAGTTGGCCACGCTATTACTTTGTTGACTCTTTGGCTTGGGACTGTTCAGAGAGCTGTTCTAGTACTTTCAGCACCTTCAGTGAGATATCCGCACGTGGAGAGGCAAAAATAACGGACTCATTAACAATCAGGTCAAACTGATCACTCTTGGCAATCTGATCCACAGTTTTGTAAACCAGGCTCTGTAGCTTCTGCAGCTCTTCCGCCTGTGCAATACGAAGGTCAGCCCCATACTCTTCATCCATCAATTTCAGTTCACTGCTACAGGAACGAATTTTTCTGAGCTGCTTCTGCTTCTGTTGTTGACTCAGTGCCACCGCCTCACGCTCCAGCTCCTCCTCCATCTTTTTACAGCTCTTCTGGAAGTCGAGAATCTCGGTTTTCCGCCCCCCAAATTTGACCTCCAATCGATTTGTGGCTGCAGTTGCCTGAGGAACCTTCTGTAGCAGCAGATTAATATTCACAAAACCGATCTTACTACCGGGGGTACTCTCTGCAGCCTGAGATGCCGAAACAGTTGCCAGTAGAAGTAACAACACCCCTCCTCGCTCAATTACATACCTTATATTCATCAATATACTAATCCTGTTGTGCACTATTTTTGCTAAAACATCTGTCCCAGTCGGAACTGGAAAGCCTCTAGATCATCTCCACTCTTCTCTTTTAGCGGCTTGGCCCAGCTAAAGCTGAGCGGTCCGATGGGAGAGAGCCACTTGGCGGAGAGCCCTGCGGAGGCTCTCAGGTAGCCACTCAAATCACTGGTTGAGTCCGCTACACTACCCATATCGACAAACCCACTGATACGGGTCAGTTTTACATCCTCAAGAAAGGGGACCGGCAGAATGATCTCTGCATTAGCAACCCCTTTCAGGTTTCCTCCCACAGATTTCCCGGTACCGACATCCTGAGGACCAATAGAGTTACCGGCAAAACCACGGACTGAACTCTCACCACCGGCATAGTACCGGCTAAAGAAGGGCAGCTTACTCTGATCTCCATAACCATCCCCCATGCCCACCTCGCCCTTCAGCAACAGGGTGTACGATTCAGTGAGCGGGAAAAAGAGGTCATGGCGATACCCCACCATGTAATACTCCACCCCTCCAGGTGCCCCCATCTCTGCCCGAAACTGTTGATACCCTCCCTGATCCGGAAAGATGGCCCGGTTGCGACTGTCCCGGCTCCAGCTTGTAGTGAGCTCCATCACATCGAAGGAGTCTCCCCCTTCTTGCGCAATCAGCGTTGTACAGAGCGAGGTTACACCGCTGCTCCCACAATTTACATTAGAGAGACGCTGCGGCTCAAAGCCGATGAAAAGGCGCTCATATTCACTGGTAGGCAGGCCAACATCAAAATTGGCGGCTAATGAATCATAACTATAGGAGGTGACCTCATCCGAGTTATCCAGTTCACGATAGTGTGCGCCCACCCCCAGACTCACACCATCCTCGGTAAAGTAGGGGTCACGATAGCCGAGCCCATAGGCCGTTTCGGTATCACTATTATTGAACTCAAAATCAACCTGTTTACCTGATCCCATAAAGTTATCCTGCTTCAGGTTGGTATTGAATACGATGCCACTGGTTTGTGAGTACCCCAACCCCAGCATCATACTGCCGGTCGATTTCTCCTCAATCTGGTAATTAAGATCCACCTGATCCGTTGTTCCTGCCACCGGTAGCGTCTCCACCGTCACATCCTCAAAATAACCCAATTTACGCAAGCGGGTCTGAGAACGCTCAATCTCTCTGTTTGAATAACGACTCCCCTCATACTGGCGCATCTCTCGACGAACCACCAGATCCTGCGTTTTGGTATTACCGGTGATATTCACCCGATTGACATAGACCCGATTACCCGGATCGACCAAAAAGATGAGATCCACAATCTGCTTATCCTCATTGACCTCAGGGATCACATTAATATTGGCAAAGGCATATCCAGCTTCACCCAGATGGTCAGAAAGTGCCTCATTGATGACCGCAATCTCTTTGCGAGAGAAGATCTCTCCCTCCTTGAGGGTAACCTTCTCCTGCAGCTCTGCCTCAGGAACTACCATCTTCCCCTTCAGTGCTACATCCCCCAGGATAAACTGCTTGCCCTCATCCATATTGATGGTGACGTAGATACCCTGTCGATTCGGGGTAATCGAAACCTGTGCAGAGGTGACCTCAAAATGGATATACCCCCGATCCAGATACCAGGAGCGTAGCGTCTCCAGGTCTCCGGTCAGCTTCTCTCTGGAGTAGCGGTCACTTTTGGTAAAGAAAGAGAGCCAGTTCCCGGTATTGAGTTGAAACAGATCGCGTAACTGCTCGGCCTCGAAGGCCTGGTTACCAATCAGTGTAATCTGCTGAATACGGGCACTCTCTCCCTCTGTAACCTGAATACGTAGTGCCGAACGGTTGCGCTCCAGCGGGGTAACCGTCGTCTCAATCTCCACCCCATATCGTCCCATTCCAAGGTACTGTCGTCGCAGCTCAGCCTCTACCTTGTCCAGCAGTGCACGATCCAGAACCTCCCCTTCCGAGAGACCCACTCTTTTTAGCCCCTGCCTCAACTCTTCTGTCTTGATGACCTTGTTCCCCTCAATGGAGATATCCGCAATGGCCGGACGCTCGACGACGGAGACCAAGAGCAGATGCCCCTCCTGTTCCAGACGAACATCCTTGAAAAATCCGGTTTTATAAAGTGCTTTAACCGCCGCTGCTGAGCGGTGACTATCCAGTTTATCCCCCACTTTTAGTGGCAGATAGTTGAAAATAGTCCCTGCGGATATACGTTGTAGCCCCTCAACCCGTATATCCTCAATCACAAATGGCTCGAAAGCCGATGATGTGAATGATAAAAAGAGAAGAGCGAGTGAAAAAATAACACGTTGAACCATTTTATAAACTAACCTTTTTTTAACCCAATCTGTTTATTAAACCACTAAAGCAGGCGAATGAGGTCATTGTATAGCGCCAGAGACATCAATCCAACCAGAAATACCACTCCAATCCGCTGCCCCAGCAACATCGCTGACTCCGACGGGGGGGACCCACTCACCCACTCGATGAAATAATAGAAAAGATGACCACCATCCAGCATCGGAATCGGCAACAGATTCAACACCCCCAGACTGACGCTCACCAGCCCCAGAAAAGAGAGA
>JABHIC010000439.1 GCA_018671205.1 Gammaproteobacteria bacterium | reverse complement strand
TCCGTTAACACCCCTGAATAGTTACGATGAGCTTTTATAAAAAAAGAGTTCTGTAACGAACAAACAGTTAGTTACTTAATAAACATAATTTGATTTGTTGTCAATTTTCACAATGTATGGGATTAAATAGCAGAAATTGGGTTCTTAACATAGGCTGTGGATAACGCTGTGTATAGTCTGCATTGTGGGGGCGGTAGGCGTCTGTTTTCCGCTGTTTCAGCAAATTGATTAAAAAATAGGCACTACTGTTTTGTGGTATCTGTCTTACTGGAACGTATAGGTATGGAATGTTTTTTGCATTATCTTAGGGGAGTATATTTTATGGCACCCATTGGTTTCAGGTGATCATCGGTAGCAAGAGGGGGAGAGCGAAATGAAATATTTTATTGAGCAAATTTTGCATGATATGGTGCAGATACTGACCGGATGTTCCCATCAGTTCGATGGTGGTGGACTTACAACAGAAGAGAAAATAGATCTGCTACGGGACTACCATTTCTAGGCGAGTCAAACCAAGGTTGTCGGAGTACTACGCTCTACCAAGGCAGAGAGTCGGCTGGTTATCCGCTGGCTCACCTCCCCCTCTAACTGTTCCCGTAATGCCTGCAGTGCCTGCTGGTGGCTCTCTCTGAGCGCATCCAGTTCTGCTTGATGGTTGGCAGCAACCGCACTTTCAACCTCCTGTTTTACCTGTTCGGTGAACGGGGTGACCACTCCAGCCAGCTCCTGTAACATCTGCCATTGATCCAGCAGCTGTCCCATGCGACGGGCAAATGGGAGATCAATTGCCACCTCCATATTCTCTTCGCTGATCGTTGGCGTCTTACTGTCCTGTCCCCGCTGATCAAGTGATAACCATTCGAGGAGTGGGGTCGGGGCAAGATCCTCACTGCTGATGGGGTGGAACAGTCCACGGAAACGTCTCTCATAATAGGCCCAGTGAGCCACGGAGGTCACCTCGTCCGGGTTTCCCTCCAGGGTAATACGGGTGCCAAACACGCCGGATCGTTGTGGATTGTAGCGGAACAGCGGAAATGCTCGTCCGGCGACGATTCGTGCTGCCTGAATCAGGGTCTGCTCTGGAGCAAAACCGTGACGCTGTGGGCTGGGGGCGTGAATCCTCAACAGTGCAGGGCCGGGGTGGTGAAGTGCCTCTCGCATCGACTGGTTGAGATGGTTGGGGTGAGCCAGTGAACTCTGGGCTACATACGCGTTGCGTTGAGCGAGCGCACTCAGGGCGAGTTCGGCACGTGCATCGGCATGGGTGTGGTAGCTACCATGTAACCCCGCTTCACCGGCAAAACCGAGGTCCATCTCTGCCAGTACAATAATCTTGACCGGAAGGGCGGAATTGAGCAGCCAGGAGACCCCCCCGGCGGATACGGCCCCCAGTGTCGTATCGTTACCGATCAGTAGCAGGGGCGGGCACTGCTGCTGCTCCTCAGCGGAGAGGTTGTGCCACACCAACTGTTTCATTGCTTTGCGTTCAGCAATGGCGCCTCCCTTGAGTAGATTTTTCGCCTGGTGTAGCAGACGGTGGCACTCGGTTGCCTGCTCTAGCTGTCCACTCAACAGGCCGGAGGCAAATGCACCAATCTCAGCGCTATCACCGATCACCACCGGAACCTGGAAGGGGTTGAGTGGGAAACTGCCGGCCCAGCCTGAGGCGGTGCCGTTGGCAAAGGCGAGGCTATAGCGAGCCCGTCCGAGTGACTGACTCCCGGATGAGATCTGCTGGCGCTGCTCGCTAATCGACTCTGCCAGATCAATCCACTCTTTCAGTGCAAAGGCATCAATGCCGCTGCTTTCAATGTTTGTCGTCTTTTCGGCCAGTGTGGTCAGGGTGATCTGGCGGTTAGTGAGGTCACCCAGACCCTCAGCAAGAGCCGCGAGATCATCCACATGGGAGGCCGCAGCGAGCTGTTCACGGATACCGCCCATCAACTGTTCATAGTGTTCATCCAACAGCTGAATCAGCTGGTGAACCAGGGGTTGCTGCCGGTATTCGGTAATTGCAAGTAGCTGGCGTACCACCAGCTTTTCACCCGATCCTGGTTCTGCAGAGTCTCCACCGGAGACCGCCATTGCGGCGTAACGGGAGAGTAGCGTTGCGCGGAGTGGGCCAATCTCAGGGCGTGACGCATACTCGATCAGGGTAGAGGAGGCACTATCGGGAAGCTGCTCCCAGACTCTCCACTGCTGGTAGGCCAGAGAGATCGATGTGGGTTGCTGTGGTGCCAGAGTGAGTGCGGCCTGCTCCTGCTCTTGTCGGCTCGCCTCCTCGCTACAGAGGGTGGTACAGAGACCACACCCTTTACAGCTATCGGGGTTGATGACGACGGTGAGTAGTTCACCCGCTTGTGGCTTCTGTTGCTCCCGCTGGTGGAAGAGGGGCTCAGTATGGGCCAGAGGGAGTTGCTCCAGATTGGAGATTACGGTTGCCAATGCCGCTTCCGCACTGGCCCGACGTGTCTCAGCCAATGGTGCCTGTGCCATCAGTGCATCCCACCCCTGCTGGATCAGGGTAGCGGCGTTGCCACTTTCGCTGAGCAGACTGAGCTGCTTCGCCAGTTTGGAGAGGTGCGGACGTAGTGCATCAGCGCCTCCCATCTGTAACGCCGTTTCCAGTAGCTGGGCTGGAGTCAGTGAGGTGGCTCCAATCGCGCTATCCGGGCAGTAACTCCAGCATGCGCCGCAGCCGCTACAGAGGGCGGGGTCGAAGTGAGGGAGTGTCTCTCGTTGCGAGGTGTGGTTACTGAAGGTTGCCGTGAGAGGGGGAACTCCCCCAGTAGCGCCAAAGGGGGTGATCCCCTGTTGATCGGCCTCACCATCTCGATAGAGCACTCCGGTCTGATCCCAGAAACGGGAGAGGCTCTGGTAACCGGCATGGCTCTCCATCTCCATCTGCGCAAGATGACGCACAGCCACTGGTGTGGTGGGGAGGAGGGGAGAGACGCTCTCTTGTGCCGAAGGGAGGGTATGGGGCTGCATGGGTGCCAGTGCCTGCTGGAACTGCTCTCTATCCTGCTGTGGCCGATAGGCAGATACCAGACGGCTCTCCCGTAGATCGATCTCCGCGATCTGACCGATCAGGCTGAAGCAGTGGCCGATAAGTTGGGGGGTAGAGGCATCAGGGGTAACGGTATAGAGCAGAATCTCCCTCTGTTGTAGCTGTCTGAAATTCTCTACAGGTAGTGCTGAAATGTAGTGGTCGTAGCCCAGCTCAGCAGGGTCAATCAGCAGTGCGCCTCCTCTCTTTAGCCGCTCCAGTGCAGGAATACCCTGTTGTGGGGTATGGCCCACAACAATCAGCAGATCCAGAGGGCTCTCCGGGTCGAGGGAAGGGAGTGGATGGGGGCTGTGGCTCAGACAGTCGATCCGTGAGTAGCCCCAGTCTGAGGTGTGGGGGGATTGGCTCTCTGCACGAACCTCCTCCCCGGTTGCCTGATAGAGCTGCTCTGCAAGCTGCCAACAGAGGGGGTGGTGTGAGGGGTGGTTACGGTGAACTACAGCAACCGAGATCGTCCCCTCAGGTTGTAAAAAATGGTCAGAGTGGCTGCCATGCTGGGAGCACTGACCAAGCATAGGGTAGTGGCGCTCCAGCAGATCATGTTGTACCTGCTGTTTAGGGTTGTTGCTGCGGGAAAATGGTGCCGCCCCCAGATGGAGGGGGTGGGCGGGGCTCTGTGGAGTCAGTTGGCAGGCCGCAATCAGGTCAGCACTGCGCAGTGGCATCCCACCACTGCCATAGAGCAGCGAGTGGAGACGACAGCTCGGTGAGGCGATTGCTGCAATCTGCTGGTAGAGGGGAGGGCGCTCGTCCAGTAACGGTTCTACCCGCTCGAGCAGGGTGA
>JABHIC010000438.1 GCA_018671205.1 Gammaproteobacteria bacterium | reverse complement strand
TCTCCGACAAAGCAGCCTGATAAAAATAGGGGCAGTGTGAGTAGTGCAAGAACTCTTATGGTCGTCATTTTTTTGTTACTCCAGTCAGTTTATTGGTGGCACCTACCTCCTGCAATTAGGGTGCCTGATCCGCCCGATCAAAGATCTGTAGCGTCCATGACTGACCAGAATCGATAAAAGTGGTGCCACTCTTCTGAGCCATTGCCTGCGCCTCTTCTCGCCCCACACTGGTCGCGGTCTGGGTGTATTTCATGTAGACCGATGCAACCTGCTGTTGGAGTGAACCCAGACGATAGATGCAGCGCTCCATCTCCTCTGGGTAACAGCTATTGTCGTAGTGGACAAAGACAAAACGTTGCGCCTCCGGCAGAGACCAGTCATATGCCAGTGCTTGCTCCAGTGCCAGATGGAGTGCCTCTGGCCCATCCCGGTTGAGGTGGCTGTTGTTCGAGGTTTTGAAAGATTCACTACGGATACGACGCAGCAACGCATAGATCTCACTCAGCTCACCACGATCCTGTTGTGGGTCAATATTGGCCTTAAGAATCGGGTAGCGGGAATTTCTGTCACTGTAAAGAATCAGCGAGAGGCGGATCTTTTTGTTGCGATGCCTCCAGAATTTAGCCAATGTTCGCAGCTCATACTCCAGCCCATCAAGGAATGAAGCGTAGGAGTTAGAGTAGTCAACCAGCAGCAACAGCTCCATATCATGGATAGAGATCATCTCATTCTGCTGTAATAGCTGGTTGATCTGCTGCTGGAGGCTCTCCTTCTCCCTGAAGAGCTGAACATATTTTTCAACCATTGGCTCCATCCTGGCCGATTTGTCGGTATTCATAAAGAAGGGGAGGGAGACAAGAGTGAGTATGACAAAGGCTCCCAGTGCTGATGCAAAGAGATCAACACTGGCTACACCAAAAATAGAGAGGCTTTTATTGGGGCGATACATTAGGAGGGTTCGGCTACGGAGCTAAAGCAGCAATCAGTGAAAAAGTGCATTTTAGAGCTGCCCTTTTCTAGAGATTCCTTAATTATGGCTCGGTGGAGAGCCGATCATTGATCTCCTGCTCTTCAAGGGTGGAGACAAAAGAGCTGATAATCATCATGATCGTCGAGAAGACCAGTCCAGCAATGGTGGTATAGAAGGCGTATCCCAAGGCATGGATGATATTGGTGAACCAGATCTCAACAGCGGTCTCATCCAATAGGTTTGCCGGCATGTCTGCAGCCTTCTCCAGAGCGAAGGAGATCCCCACAACGGTACCAAGAAAGCCGAGAGTCGGGATCGCCCATATAAAGATCTGGATCGCTCGATAGTTGAGCTCATGCTGGTGTAGTGCCTGATCAAAGGCCTCAGCGGAGAGTCTCCTAGAGTGTGACAGGCGCTGCGCTCGGTTCATGGAGAAGAAGCGGATAAAAAGCAGTTCCAGCACCGCACTGAAGAAGAAAGACCACATAATAATGTAGATCATTTTCGCCCAGATTGGGCTGTTAAGACCAAAAAATATCTCAACCAGAAGGAAAAACTCACTATCGGGTGAGATTGAGGCAAAGGTGTAGAAGATCACCACCAGAAAAGCTGAGGTAGAATAGAGGAAAATTTTGATATAGGTGAGTGAGCGGATGAAGCTAGTGATGATTGCAAAAACCATTACCGAATATAGCAGCTGCGGAAGATACTCTCCCGGAGATCGATAGGGCATACTCTGCAACCAATGGATCAAGCGCACAAAATAGTCTTTGGATAGCAGATCTACAAGAACCAGAGATAACGTACCCCAGAGTAGCCAGATCAACAAAATTCTCAGCAGTGGACTATTTTTCAGAAAATGGGTTCGCATGGTCTGTTCCGGTAATATTGCCGTAGAGTATAGCGTGTAACGGGTTGAGCCAGGCTCATCACTTACCAATACAGAAGGAGGAGAAAATTTTGCCTAGCAGGTCATCACTGGTAAAGGTTCCGGTAATCTCTGCTAGGGACTCCTGTGCCAGCCTCAACTCTTCTGCCAATAGCTCTCCGGCATGAAAGTCCACTAACTGTATTCTCCCCTGTTCCAACGCAGATCGTGCCTGTTGCAACGCCTCCAGGTGACGTCTTCTTGCGAGGAAGGTGCCTTCACCCGTCGGTTGATAGCCTGCACACTCCTTCAGAAAGGTGCGCAGCGCTGCCATCCCTGCTCCAGTGTGGGCCGAAATTGCAATCTCTCTATTCTGCTGCTTGCTGTTTTGGATACCCGGCTCTTTTCCACTCTGATCAACCTTGGTACGGAGGATGGTGAGCGGAACCTCTCTATGTTGCTCAATCCGCTTAATGGTCTGCCGATCCTCTTCACTCTCTCCCAGCTGATCATCAATCAACAGCAGTACCCGGTCTGCCTTTTCAATCTCCTGCCAGGCACGGCGGATGCCCTCCTGTTCAACTCGATCCTCACTTTCACGCAATCCAGCCGTATCAATAATATGGATCGGTAGGCCATCAATCTCAATCTGCTCTTTCAGTAGATCACGCGTGGTACCGGGGATTTCAGTAACGATGGCAGACTCTTTTCCAGAGAGCGCGTTCAGTAGGCTAGACTTGCCCGCATTTGGGCGACCGGCAATCACCAGGGTCATCCCCTCCTGCAGTAGCACCCCTTCTCTGGCACTTTCCACTACCCGCTCCAGCTGATGAATAATGCCCCCCAGTCGACTGCTGACATCTCCCTCTTGTAAGAAATCAACCTCCTCTTCCGGAAAGTCTATTGCGGACTCCACATAGATCCGCAGCTCGGTGAGCTTATCTACCAGCTGGTGAACCTCTGTCGAAAAGAGCCCTTGCAGAGAACGCAGTGCGGAACGTGCCGCCTGTTCTGAGGCACTGTCGATCAGGTCGGCTATCGCCTCAGCCTGCACCAGATCTATCTTGCCATTGAGAAAGGCACGTTCAGAAAATTCCCCCGGTCGTGCAGCACGCGCACCCAGACTCAATACTTGGCGCATCAGGCGGTCCATTACCACTGGCCCACCGTGCCCCTGCAACTCAATAACATCCTCTCCAGTAAAAGAGTGGGGGGCAGGGAAAAAGAGGGCAATCCCCTGATCAATTGGCTCTCCATGCTCATTCCTGAAATGGAGTAACTCGGCCATCCGGGGAGGGGGAAGATTACCCAGAATTGCCTCACCAATGGTACGGGAGAGTTCACCGGATATGCGAAGAACCGCTATCCCACCTCGCCCATTGGCAGTGGCCTGTGCACAGATTGTCTCATCCGCTATTTTCGTCAACGAGACTGGCCTGGACGTCCGTTACCTACCCGGCCGCCTCAATCTTTCTGGTAATGTAGTACTGCTGACTGATAGAGATAAGGTTGTTAACCACCCAGTAGAGTACCAGCCCTGACGGGAAGAAGGCGAAGAAGACGGTAAAGACAATTGGTAAAATCATCATCACCTTCTGCTGGATTGGGTCGATTGGCGCGGGGTTAAGCCGTTGCTGAATCAACATCGAGCCCCCCATCAACAGCGGCAGGATATAGTAGGGATCCATCGCCGAAAGGTCATCAATCCAGAAGATAAAGGGGGATTGACGAATCTCGACACTCTCAAGCAGAACCCAGTAGAGGGCGATAAAGACCGGAATCTGCACCAGAATAGGGAGGCACCCCCCCATCGGGTTGACCTTCTCTTCCCGGTAAATCCGCATCATCGCCTCATTCATCTTTTGACGATCATCCCCATAGCGCTCTTTCAGGGAGGTAAGACGAGGGGTCAGTTTGCGCATCTGCGCCATAGAGCGATAACTGGTCTCAGACAATTTGAAGAAGACCAGCTTGATCAGCATGGTCAGAAGGATAATGGAGAAGCCCCAATTACCTACCACATCCTGAATCTGCTTCAATACCCAGAAGATTGGCTGTGCAAGGAAAGTGAGCCAGCCATAATCAACGGTCAACCCCAACCCCTCCGCAATCTGTTCCAGCTGATCCTGATCTTTTGGCCCCACATAGAGCTGAATAGAGAGTAGCTCACTACTATTTCCCTCTACACTCACTGCAGGGAGGATGGCTCCGATCGCATAGCGCCCCTGAGCGGGCTGATAGGTATAGAGTGTTGGCTGCTCTCCCTTATGCGGAATAACCGCGCCGAGGAAGTAGTGCTGAACCATTGCCACCCACCCTTCTGGGGTTGAGCGGGTTAGTGATGAGCTGGCAATTTCATCGAAGTCAATTTTCTGATAGTGCTCCTCCTGCGTATAGGCAACCCCACCGGTGTAGGTGTAGATGAATGCACTCTCTGCCTCCGCTACCTCCTCATTCCTCAATAACTGTGCATAGATTCCCCCTTTCCACGCATCGGTTCCACGGTTCTCAATCTGGTATTCCAGATCAATTTTGTAGCTGTTACGGTGGAAAATATAGGTTTTGGTGATCGTGAGGCCGCTCTCTTCATCATCCCAAACCATTGGAACGCGCAAACTATCCTCGCTACCGAGAAGGTAGTGGTTCTGCTCTACATGATAGAGGCTGTTATGGCCTGGGTAGCGCTGCTTCGCCGTGCCCTGAGCCCCCTTGATTCCACTTTGGACAATGAAAAACTGTGCGCCATCATCCAACAGTCGAAACGGCTGATCACGATTTTCTGTATTTTTACCATGCTGAAGGAGGTCTGCCCTGCGGAGGTCCCCCCCCTCAGTGCTAACCATAATATTGAAAAGATCCGTCTCCACCTGGACCATTTGACCCACTTCGCTACCTATGGAGGAGGCAACCGGAGTGGCCTGACCTCCCTCCGTAAACTCTGGAACAGCAACCGCAGGCATCCCATCTACACTCTGTGAGGCCTGAGGAATTAATGGCAGCAGGGGCTCACTCTGGCCCGCTTGCTGACTCATCGGAATCTGTTGC
>JABHIC010000437.1 GCA_018671205.1 Gammaproteobacteria bacterium | reverse complement strand
TGATTATTTTTCCAAGGGAAAACACGGGATGTACCAGGGACTCACTTTCTGGTCGCCCAATATCAATATCTTCAGAGACCCCAGGTGGGGAAGGGGGCATGAGACCTATGGGGAGGATCCTTATCTGACCGGGGAGATGGGAGTGCAGTTTATTAAGGGGCTGCAGGGGGATGATCCACGCTATCTTAAAACGGTAGCCACATCCAAGCATTATGTGGTGCATAGTGGTCCTGAATCATCGCGTCATAGTTTTGATGCAGTGGTGAGTGAACGTGATTTCAGGGATACCTATCTGCCTGCATTTAAGAAGACCATCGAGAAGGGACATGCCTATTCGGTAATGTGTGCCTATAACCGCTATATGGGCTTACCATGCTGCGGTAGCGCTCCCTTGCAGGAAGAACTATTACGGGGTGAACTGGGCTTCCAGGGATACATTGTTTCTGACTGCGGTGCCATCAATGATTTTCACACCGGGCACAATGTGGTGAAAACACGTGAGGAGGCTGCTGCCCTGGGTGTATTGTCTGGAACCGATCTCAACTGCGGAAATCAGTATGAGGGACTGGTTGAGGCTGTTAAACAGGGACTGATCAACGAGCAGGAAATCGATGTGCATGTTCAGCGGCTTATGCTGGCCAGGATGAAGCTTGGAATGTTCGATCCTGACGACATGGTACCCTGGTCAGCTTATCCGATAGATACCCTGGCTGTGGAGGCTCATAAAGAGGTGGCCCGGGAGATGGCCCGCGAGTCCATTGTGCTTCTGAAAAATGACAGGAACATATTGCCACTTAGCAAGGAACTGAAGCGGGTAGCTGTTATCGGTCCCAATGCCAATAATGTAGATGTACAGAACGGGAACTACAACGGTACTCCTGTGGAACCAGTCAGCGTAGTGGAGGGCATCAGGGCCAAACTTGGTGCGGATGCCGAGCTGCGTTATGCGCAGGGTTCTCCCCACCACAGTGGATTGCCCTACCTGAGTGCAATTCCATCTGAAGTTTTGTTTGCCGATATGGAGCAGACTAAAAATGGTATGGAGGCTGCCTACTACCCGAATCTGACCGGGGAAGGAACACCGCTGCTCGAACGGACCGATGACCATATAGATTTCCTCTGGTGGGACGGAGAACCACCTGTTGAGGGGATGGCCGACGATGATTACTCAGTGGAGTGGAGCGGCTACCTTGTTCCGCGCAGGAGTGGTAGCCATGCCCTTGGGGCCTACGGCAAATACTTCCAATTCATCTTTGAGGGAGATACACTAATGCAAAACAACAACATACACCACCCCAACAAGATCTATCGCAATGTGGATCTGGTGGAAGGTAAATCCTATAAGATCAAGCTGGTGATGCAGGACCTTCATGGGGATGCTACCTGCATGCTCCACTGGGAAGAGCCTGATCTTCCACTGGCCTGGGAGGCACTTCAGGCTGCCCGTTGGGCCGATCATGTGGTGCTGGTGATGGGACTCACGGCGCGACTGGAAGGGGAAGAGATGAGGGGACTTGAACTGGAAGGGTTTCATGCAGGCGACCGTACCTCCCTGGATCTGCCGGCTGTTCAGCGCAGCCTGATCCGTCAGATTGCAGCCACAGGGAAGCCGGTGACCCTGGTATTAATGACCGGTTCGGCGGTCTCCATTACACGGGAGCATGAGATGGTACAGGGCATAGTGCAGGCCTGGTATGGGGGTGAGACTGCCGGTGAGGCCGTGGCCGATGTTCTGTTTGGGGACTACAATCCGGCCGGTAGGCTGCCGGTGACTTTCTACCGCTCGGTGGATGACCTGCCTCCCTTTGAAAATTATGATATGGAGGGTCGGACCTATCGCTATTTTCAGGGAGAAGTACTCTATCCTTTTGGATATGGATTAAGCTATACAAATTTCACCTACGACAACCTGATTCTGGAGCGAAATGAGATAGGGACAAATGAGAGCATTACAGTAAGTGTGGATGTGAGTAATGCCGGTGAAAGGGATGGGGAAGAGGTGGTACAGCTCTATATCCGTGATCTGGAATCGAAGGAAATCCGACCATTGAAAGACCTCAGGGGATTTGAAAGGGTGCCGGTTAAAGCCGGGCAGACCATAGTGGTCACCATGAACCTGGGTCCGGATGAACTGGCATACTACGATACAAAGGCGGGAGACTATCTGGTTGAACCTGGATTATATGAGATTATGCTTGGTCCCTCATCGGATACACTTACGATGCTGAGAACTGAGCTGTTTGTCAGGTAAGCGGGTCAGGTAATCTGATCAGCTTTGCATCAGAATATCTGTTTGGATCCGTCTCCAATTTCGGCTACATAGAAATCTGCGCTAAGGCCGGTCCGCTCCTTGTACCTGAGACCCACTTCGCGGATAAAGGTTTCAACCTGGTCCTCTTCGACGATGCTGACAGTGCATCCGCCAAAGCCGGCACCAGTCATTCTGCTGCCAATGGTTCCTTCCACTTTTCGAGCTTCTTCTACCAGGGTGTCCAGCTCTTTGCCGGTCACTTCATAATCGTCCCGAAGCGAATCATGCGACTGATTCATAAGTTGTCCGAAGGATGTAATATCGCCCTTATTAAGGGCTTCAATGGCACCCAGTGTTCGGGTGTTTTCAGTGATCACATGACGAGCTCTTCTCTTCTGTGTTTCATCAGAAATAAGGTGGGAGAGGGCATTGAACTCGTCCAGGTTCAAATCGCTCAAATGTTTGATTTTTCTCTCCTTGCGAATGGCCTCAACAGCAGATTCACACTGTGCCCTTCGCTCATTGTACTTTGAGTCGGCCAGACCCCTGCGCTTGTTGGTGTTGGCTATCACTATCTTCATCCCATCCAGTTTCAGCGGAACGCGCTCGTAATCAAGCGTATCGCAATTGAGGAACAGCGCATGATCCCTGGCTCCCATACCCGATGCAAACTGGTCCATGATACCACAGTTTACACCCACAAAATTGTTCTCGGCACTCTGTGAAATTTTGACCAGTTCCATGAGGTCTTTGCCAAAGTCAAAAATCTCGTTCATAGCGAAGGCTGTAACCATCTCTATGGAGGCTGATGAGGAGAGTCCGGCACCATTGGGAATATCCCCCGAATAGAGTAGGTCCACGCCCTCAATCTCCTTTGCTTTTTTCCGGAGTTCGTTCAGCACTCCAACCGGATAATTAAACCAGGATTTCCCTTCCTTCTCGAATGGCTCATCCAGCTTTACTTCGCCGCGGTGATCGAAGTTGGTGGTAGCGAAACGGGCCAGGGCTTTGTCATTTTTTCGTAGCACCAGGTAGGTGCCAAAAGAGAGCGCACATGGAAAAACATAACCACCGTTATAATCGG
>JABHIC010000436.1 GCA_018671205.1 Gammaproteobacteria bacterium | reverse complement strand
CGCCGGATCACCTCACAGTGTTCCCGTTCATTCAGGGTGGCTGACTCGCCGGTGGTTCCCATTGCCACAATCGCATCACTACCCGCCTCAACGTGAAACTCGACAAGCTGATCGAGCGCCTCCCAGTCCAGACTTCCATCAACCCGCATCGGGGTAACCAGTGCCACCATACTGCCTTGAAACATGACTCTTCTCTCTATACGTTGAAACAAACTTTTCTCAGAATCTACGAATGGTACTTCTGCAATGGTAGGGTGACAAGATATACTCTCTACCATGAACAACAAAACTGACATTACACCCGCTACCGACAATCTGGTCATCACGGCCATTGGTCAGGATCGCCCCGGTATCATCAATGAACTCTCCCATCTGGTACTAGAGCAGAAGGGGAACATTCTTGATAGCCGAATGACTGTTCTCGGTGGTGAGTTTGCCATCCTACTGCTGGCATCAGGAAAATGGGACACTATTGCACGACTAGAGACCACACTGCCAAAATTTCAGGAGAAGCTAAAGCTAACAATCCTCACCAAGCGTACTTCTGACCGCCCGATCAAACAGGACCACCTCCCCTACCATGTCGAGGTGATCTCCATCGACCACCCTGGTATTGTCTATCAGGTGGCTGACTTCTTCTCTGCCCGGCAGATTAATGTGGAGGAGATGAACACCAGCAGCCACCACGCCCCCCATACCGGAACACCGATGTTCGTCCTCAACATGGTTCTCGGTGTGCCCAGGAAAGAGTCTATCACCCAACTGCGTGAGAATTTTCTCGATTTTTGTGATTCACAAAACCTGGATGGCCTATTGGAGCCGATCAAATAGACTACCTTAACTTGGGCCAGGCGGAGATGACCGCCTTTACCAGGGTGGCTAGCGGAATCGCAAAGAAGACCCCCCAGAACCCCCAGAGTCCCCCAAAAAAGAGTACCGCGACAATAATGGCGACCGGGTGCAGGTTGACCACTTCAGAAAAAAGTAGCGGCACCAGCACATTTCCATCCAGTGCCTGGATCACCCCATAGATCAACATCACCGTACCAAACTCCCCGCCCCAGCCAAACTGGTAGAAGGCCACCGCTGCAACTGGAATAGTAACCACGGTTGCCCCCACAAAAGGGACCAGTACAGAGAGTCCAACCAGCACCCCCAGCAGCAACGAGTACTGCAACCCCAGCCAGACAAATGCGAGGTAGGTGGCACTGCCTACAATAAACATCTCCCAGAATTTCCCGCGAATGTAGTTACCAATCTGCAGGTCCACCTCATGCCACACCTGTTCGGCCAGTGAGTGGTCATCCGGCAGAAAGCTGGTAAACCAGGAAAAGAGTACCCGCTTATCCTTCACCATGAAGAATACCAGCAGTGGAACCAGCACCAGGTAGATCAGTACCGTGATAATTCCGGGGATATAACTGAGGCTTTTGGAGAGTGCCTGCTGTGCAAACTCAGTCATTGAGCGGCTCATGGTGTTCACAATCTCATTGAGTTGCTCCACACTCAGTAGTGCCGGATAGGTCTCCGGCAGCTCTGCAACCATTGTCCGGCCACTCTGTACCATCGCCGGAACCGCCGAAAGAAATTCAGTGATCTGACTGGAGAGCAGGGGCAGTAGCACCACAATCATAAACACCAACAGGGTAATAAAGAGGAGGTAGACCATCCCGATCGAGATGGACTGGTTAAACCCTCTCAGTTTAAGCCGCTCAATGGGTGTATCCATCAGGTAGGCAAGGACAATGGCCACCAGAGCCGGCCCCAACATCTGTCCAAAAATCAGTATGACGGCGAAGAGTGTTGCCAACAAAATCAGCAAAATCACCAACTGCGCATTGGAGAATTGGCGCCTGAACCACTCAAAAAGAATATTATCCATCTCTATTCGCCCAAATAACGGTGGTAATGGTGTAGAAAAATCTCCTCCAGCTCATCAATCACCTCAACGGCTGCACGACCACTCACCAAGTGAGCACTCATCAGGTCAGCACTCTGCCGGAACAGGTGGTCATGGTTGAGCATCGGATAGGTTTCGGCTAATCGGCGGATGGCTGCGACCACCCGCTCCTCCTCTGGACGCGAGATCGGTTGGGGTTCCACCTTGTTAATCGCTACAACGGCCGCATCCCCCTCCCGGGCAGAGTTCAGCAGGTAGCTGCCGTATCGCAGCAGTGCATAACGATCCTCTTCACTCAGCGCAGTAAATATGGTCTGCAACGACTCCATTGCTTGCCCCTCCATAAGCAGAAAGGCTATTTACTCTTGTACTCCTCACAATGTTCTTTTGCAAACTCCAGCAACTCATCCATCGCACGCAGTCTGAATTTCTGTTTCTGGTGGACGAAGGAGAAGGGGCGAACCATGTGAGGGTCAAGATGGATCATCTTCACAGTCCCCAGCTTCAACTCTTTCTGAATGGAGGCCTTGGAGATAATCGTAATACCGATCCCCGACTCCACCGCTCCCTTGATCGCCTCTGGGCTACCTAGCTCCATAATGACATTCAGTTCAGCGGGATTCACTCCGGCCTCGGTCAGATAGTCATGAATCACCTCACGGGTACCGGACCCCTCTTCACGCCAAATATAGGAGTGCTCCTTGATCGCCTTAATCTCGATGGAGTCATGTTTGGCAAGCGGGTGGTCTGGGGGGGTAATCAGCACCAGCTCATCCTCCCGGCAGAGATCCAGTTGCAGCTTTTTATTGGAGACCGGGGCCTCAACAATGCCGAGATCAATCACATTGTTCTCCACCATAGAGACCACACTTTCGGTGTTACCCACCTTGAGCCGTACCGTGACAGAGGGGTGCTTCTCATGGAAGCGGCCCAACATATTGGGTACCATATACTCCGCAATGGTGGTGCTGGCTCCGACAATCAGGACACCGCTCACCTCTCCGGTCATCTCCCGAACGGCATTATCCATCTCACTGTATAGATCCAGAATACGTTCCGCATACTCAAATACCCGCTCACCGGCCTCAGTCAGGGTAATGCGATTATGGGTACGGTCAAACAGACGGGTATTAAAGTAATCCTCCAGTTGTCTAACCTGAAAGGTCACAGCAGGTTGAGTCATGTGGAGTGACTCCGCAGCCTTGGTAAAACTGAGCATTCGAGCCACATTATGGAATACTTGTAATCGTCGATCTGCCATTGTCTTTAGTCTTCTTATGATAAAAAGACTTTATAACATAAAGCACCTCAATACTCTAATAGAAAGTTCGACAAACCATCCGTCGTGCGTTTTAGTCCACCTGACCCATCGCCTCCATCAACTTCCTGACCCGCCCAGGTAACTCCTCGAATGCCCCCTGATCAATGGCATCACAAACGGCCTTACCCAGTTGCGTCAACTCAGGATGACCGAAGCTGGTGCCACTCCCCTTGATCACATGTGCCGCAGAATAGACCTCGCTCCACTCCTCTTTTGAAAAGGCCGGCAGAAGCTCTCCCATCAACTCATTAATCCGGGCAACAAAAATCTGCTGCAATTCACTGCTGATAATAAGCGGCGGAACTGTGGACAACTGTACTGCGGACGGAGAGGAGGAGGGGGAGGGGGCGGAGTCTGAGGGCTGAAGATAGGTCTGCAAGACCGTAGCCAGTACCTGACGATCAATCGGTTTCATCAGAAAGTCATCACAACCGGCCGCAAAAAATTGATCCCGGTGTTTCTGCATCACGTTAGCCGTCAGCGCCACAATGGGGGTCTGGTTGCCCATCTTCCTAAGCTGACGGCTGGCTGCTATACCATCCATCACCGGCATCTGCATATCCATCAGAATCAGGTTGAAGGGGGTCTCTCTGGAGATGACCGCAGCGATCGCCTCATTTCCATCATTCGCCAGGGCAACCGTGCCCCCCATCCTCTCCAACATCTGCCTGACCAGTAACTGAATCTCAGGTGTATCTTCAGCAACCAGCACCTCTCCACTGAAAAAAGTGGCCCGAGCGGGCTTGTTATGTTCCTTTTGGTCTCTTTTTTCTACTGGCTCCAGCGCCTGTTGACTGATTCGGAGAGGAAGGCTGACCCGAAAAGTAGAGCCCTCCCCCTCTACACTCTCGACCCTGATCTTCCCTCCCATCATCTCTGTCAGCGTAGCGGAGATATGGAGCCCTAACCCGGTTCCGCCAAAACGGCGAGAGATGGAGCTATCGGCCTGCTTAAAGGGGGCAAACAGAAGCTCAACCCCCTCTGGGGAGATACCAACCCCAGAATCACTCACCGAAAATACGAGCCAGTTGTTCTCGGCATCAGGCGCTGTATCCTCTTCGACCCACAGCGCGAGGGTAACCCCCCCCTCCGTCGTAAATTTGAGGGCATTACTCAATAGATTAATGAGTATCTGTCTGATGCGCTGAGGATCACCGATCAGCTGATGGCTGAGTGTGGTCTGATTGTCAACGCTGAAGGTGAGCCCCTTCTCCTGCGCAGAGATAGCGATGACATGCTCAATCTCCTCGACAAGCAATGCAAGGTCATAATCATACTCATCAATAGAAAACTTTCCTGACTCGATTTTGGAGAAGTCCAGCACATCATTAATCAGCGCAAGCAGCCCCCGACCCGCGATCTCCACCGAATGCAGTAACCTAAGCTGAGCCTCATCAAGCACACTTTCTGCCAACAGCTCACTATTGCCCAGGATAGTGGTCAGGGGAGAGCGCAGCTCGTGGCTCATCAGGGCGAGAAACTCATCCTTGGCCTCATTGGCTCGGTGCGCAGACTCCGCCCGAAGCAACTCCCGCAGATCATGAACCACCAGCACTGCATCATCAACCACCTCACGCCTACCCGACTCCCCGCTCTGTAGCTGTCGCAACGAACCCGACAGGTGAACCGGAATATCCTCCCCGGACTCCGGGCGCAACAGACACTCCGTTCTGTTAACACAGAACCCCTCCTCCTCAACAAAAAGAGTTTGCAACCGCTCTCCAATCAGCCTCTCACGGGGCTTTCCCGTCAATCTCTCCAGTGCCGGATTACAGTCACAGATCACCTCTTGCGGATCGACTACCACCACCCCCTCCTGCATGGAGTTGAGAATACTGTTGATATAGTCGTGCTGCTGTTGCAGAACCTGCTGCTTCTCCATCAGCTCATGGTCTCTCTGCCAGGACTGGGTAAAGGTGTAGGCAAACTGTCGGATCTCATCTCGATTAAAGGGTTTACGCAGGAGTAGAATATTGCTTCCCCCAGCGGCACGCATCTCATCCAGCGTACTGTCAGAGTAGGCCGTCACAATCACAATTGTGATCTCTCGATCCAGTTCACGAATCAACCGTGTGGTCTGCAACCCGTCTATTCCCGGCGGCATCCGCATATCAATAAATGCCAACGCATAGGGCGCTCCCTCCTCTCTGGCCCTGCGTACCGCCTCCACCCCCTCCAGCCCCTGCAAAACCGTAGTCAACTCAAATTCCTGATGACTCTTTACATCGCTGTCGCCTCCCCCCATCAGACGTGTCACACGACTGAGAGTAGGACGCAAGATCGTGCGGTAGGTCTGCAACACCGTCACATCATCATCCACCACCAATACCCTGTTGT
>JABHIC010000435.1 GCA_018671205.1 Gammaproteobacteria bacterium | reverse complement strand
TGGTCTGCACCACCATTATTGAGACCGGCATCGACATCCCTACCGCCAACACCATTATCATGGATCGTGCCAACCATCTCGGTCTGGCCCAACTCTACCAGCTGCGGGGGCGGGTTGGACGCTCTCACCACAGGGCGTATGCCTATCTGGTTATTCCCCCCAAAAATCAGATCACCACAGAAGCGGTCAGGCGGCTGGAGGCGATTGAGTCACTGGAGGAGTTGGGCGCCGGGTTCACTCTGGCAGTGCATGATATGGAGATTCGTGGCGCAGGTGAGCTTCTGGGGGATGATCAGAGTGGTCGTATGCAGGAGATTGGTTTCGATCTCTATGCAGAGATGCTGGAGCGGGCGGTTGAGGATCTGAAAAAGGGTACCCAAAGTGATCTCGAACAACTCACTAAGCAGCAGATCGAGGTAGATCTGGGGGCACCCGCCCTCCTCCCGGAGGAGTATCTGCCGGATGTCAATGCACGTCTGGTGCTCTATAAACGGATTGCCGGTGCCGAGAACCTGGAGGCACTGAAGGAGTTGCAGGTTGAGATGGTTGACCGCTTTGGTCTACTACCGGATGCCGCCAAGAACCTGATTCACTCCACCGCGGTAAAACTTGCCGCTCTGCCGCTGGGGATCAACAAAATTGAGGCCAATGCAGAGCAGGTTCTGCTGAAGATTGGAGACGCTCATCAGCTCGACCCGGTTAAGATTATCACCCTGATTCAGCAACAACCACAACGGGTGAAGCTCAATGGGAATAATAAAATCATACTGTTAGCCCGGATGGAGCGGGTTGAACAGCGTAGAAAAGAGCTCGAAACCCTACTGATTGAGCTAACCCCCACGGAATAACGTCAAATTAATACCGTTTTTTTGGGGTTGGCACGAATAAATTAGAGCCACTGTCAGTAAAGTGGCACCATCATTGCTTCTTCTTCATTGATAACAGCATCCACCATTTGGAGAAGATCAATGGGATACGCACTACAGCAGAAGAGGTTTGAGATTGTTCGCCCTACGCAGGATCACCGGACTTTAGCGTTAAAAAAATGGCTGGAAAAACAGGTACTCAATGAAAAATTTCTGGAGCTGGAGCTGTCACAGGCACTTCAGTCCAAACTGGATATTCGCTCGATTGCAAGGCAGTTTTCTACCACCCTCTCCACCTATATTGACCATAGTGGGATTCAGGTCTCCACCACAGATGCGAAGGTGGTCACTGTCGAAGGGAAGACGGGTCAATATACCGAGGTTGTGGATCTGATTCTTGACGAGAAACGGTTCGGAACCGTCACCCTGATGGCTCAACAGCCGATCAATCAATGGTCTGCAATCTTCTTTCGCTACCTGGCTCGATATCTGGTTCACCCGGTGAGGAACGCACAACTCATTGAGTCACTGCGCCTACAGACCATGACCGACCCGTTAACCCAGACCTTTAATCGTGCCGCACTGGAACATGATCTGCACCATGAGATGGCCCGTTCAACCCGGGAAGGTACCCCCTTTACCGTAGTCATGCTGGATATTGACCATTTCAAACGGATCAATGACCGGTATGGCCACCAGGTGGGTGATCAGGTACTGATCGAACTCTCTAACCATATTCGTGGTGAAATTCGTGACTCGGATAGCCTCTACCGATATGGGGGGGAGGAGTTTACCCTGATCCTGAGAAATACCGAACTGGAGGATGGGGTTAAAAAAGTGGAGGCACTTCTAAACCAGTGCAAAAACCAGCATTACAGTGAGGCAGATCCTGATCTTCGGGTTACGCTAAGTGCAGGCATAACCAGCTGGAGAGATCATGATGCCGACAACGCGATGATAGAGCGGGCAGATCAGGCCCTCTATCACTCAAAAGAGAGCGGCAGGGATCGGGCAACGGCAAAATAATTATCTCTTCTTGCCTTATCTCTTCTTACCCATAGGGTGATTCGGATCCGCCACCCTTTTTGCAACCACAGAGAGAATCATCTTCTCAATCACCGCATTCTGTACCGGCTTTCTGAGAAATGCGTTGACGTAGGGGCGTGCATCCTCAAGGTCTGCCTCAGATTCTGCGGTAATCATAATCAGAACAATATCTTTGTGAAGCTCCGTTTTACGCAGATTTTTGGCGAAGGTTAACCCATCCATTACCGGCATATTCCAGTCAGAGAGGATAAGATCAGGGCGGGTTGAGTTGATGGTGGTCAGGGCCTTGAGGCCATTGGTGGCTGCAGAGATATTGCCTCTATCGATTCCCAACCCCTGCAGGATCAGTCGATAACTATCGATATTCATCGGCATATCATCGACCACCATCACGTGTAGTGAGGCGAATACGGGTTGTAGCTTCTCTTTGATAAGGTCAAAATTAGGGGCATTCATCTAGTATCACCTTATGGTTATATTGTTTGTTGCATCCATTATGGTCCATTCTTGGTGGTATCACAATCGACCAGGGGTAAATTTAGTGCAAAGGTGACCCCATCCTCCTGATTAGAGACAGAGATATCCCCCCCCGCCTGTTTAATAATCTGACGCACATCGTAGAGCCCCACCCCATTGCCGCTCTCTTTTGTCGAAAACCCCTTCTCAAAGATGGTCGGTAACACCTCCATCGGAATGGGTTTAGCCAGATTGCTAATCTCAATAAAGAGCAGCTCTTTTCGTTGGGTCACCTCCAGCGTGATCATCGGCTCTTCCTGCAATCTCATCAGTGCCATCAACTCTTCAGGCTCTGCAGCGGTGGCGCGCTCAGTGAGATATTGATCGACAGCATCAGCGGCATTATTGAGAAGATTGATCAGCATCGTCTGACAATCAATGGCCGGGAGACGAATGCAGACCTCATGCTCCACATTCAGCTGGAGCGCAACCTCTTTTCCTTTACCTAGGGTAGAGATGGCAAAGAGGGAGAGTACCTCATCAATTTTTTTCTGTACCGAAAGTACGGCGACCCGGTTGGCATCTCCCTTCGCGTTTCTCAGTGCCAGCAGCAACAGAGACATGATGGTAGTGACCTGCTCACGTATCAGCTCTACCCGCTCAGGGCTCAACAGCTCTCCCAGCTCCCCCGTTCTCTCCTTGACGGCGGCCACATGATCCACCATCCCATTGAGATAACCGATCGAGTTTTTCATGGTGTGGGCGGTTGAACGGAAGGTATCAAAGAGCTGTGTCTGCTGACGAATCTCTCGCTCTTTCTCATTCAGACGGTAGTGGCGTTCGGTCACATCAATAAAGAACTCCAGTACTTGATGGGAACCTATTTTCGGATTATGAACCGGGACACAGTGGACCTCATAGTGCCTCTTCTCCCCATACGCATCAATATGGGTGTGGTTTTTCATGGTACTGTTTCCGCTGGAACAGGCCTCTTCCATCGGACACCCTCCCATGCTCTCATCACAAGGGGTATCCCGGTTATAGCGCATCTTGTAGCAGCTGCTTTTGGAGGTATCGGAGTGGTAGGTCCCTCCGCTCATCAACACCTGGTGGTTGGTGGTATCGATTACCATAATCGGCATCGGCAGCTCATTGAACAGTTGCGACAACCAGCTCTGATAGGCGATATTGGTGTCAAGCTCCTGCTGTAGCTGCCGGTTCCGGTTCCAGCTATAGCTGGCGTTGTATGCCATATGTTCAATTTCAGCCACCACCAGGGGTTTTCGCATAAAGTAGAGATGGCTGAATACCACTACTCGAAAATCACTCGGCTGATAATCGGTGTAGGCCGATGAGATAACAATATGGACATCGGAATCAATCTCCCGAATCTTTCGAGCCGTCTCCAACCCATCAATACCGGGAGGCAGACGCACATCAAGGAATACAAGCGCAAAGGGGGCACTCTCATCGACTGCCTGCTGAATCAGGGCCACCCCCTCCTCCCCCTGCGAGGCGGTAGAGAGTTCGAAGGAGAGATCAAACTCCCCTGTCTCGAGATCAAAGAGATCTGAAAACTCCTCAATCCATTGGTTCTTGTAGACAAAGGTTCTACTGAAAAGCTCCAGAATAGCGGGGTCATCATCAATCACCAGAATCCGCCGATTATGAATCTGGGGGGCTACCGTACTGTGTTGATGTTGATCAATGCGCATAGGGGGGATAAAGAGGGTTCAGCGTGGTGTGATGACACCGGCTCTGGTTACTGGTCATTACGTTTCAGTAGTTCCAATAGTTTCTCATAGTGGGGAGAAGAGGCATCCTTTCCACTGAGCGCATGGTCTTGCAGATGGGTGGCCACTGCGGTCATCTCCTGCTCTCCGTAGGAGCTACCCATCCCCTTAATGGCATGGGCAACACTACGGATCTGCTCCCAGTCACCCGCCTCCCACGCCTGCTCCAACTGTTGCTGCGCCTCTTTCAGATAGTCCCAGAAATCCTGCCACATCTCATCATCAATCATATCGGAGAGATCATCACTCTCCTCCCCGGATTCTCCCTCATCAACCCGCTTAACGACCTCAGCTACAACGGTCTGCTGACTTTCTGAGGAGAGAAGAGGCTCACTGGCACTATCGAGATATTTTTCCAAGACATCATAGAGCCGCATACGACTGATCGGTTTAGAGAGAAAACCATCACAACCGGCCGCCTCAAAAAGCTCCCTGTCGCGCTGCATCACATTCGCCGTCAGTGCGACAATAGGGGTATTACATTTCGCCTCTCTTAACCGTCGCGTCGCCTCAATTCCATCCATCTTCGGCATCTGCATATCCATCAGGATCAGTTGATAGTGGCCACTCTTGCCCAGCTTCAGGGCCTCAACTCCGTTATTAACCGTCTCAACCCGCACCCCGGTTTTTTCAACCAACAGCTTTTGTAGACGCTGTAGCTGTATCGTATCCTCGGCCATCAGCACGGTTCCTTCCAGCTGAGGAACCGAATTTTTTCCTCTTTGGGATGGGGATGACTTCACCTCCACATCCAGATCCGTTGACTTGAGAGGAAGGTGGACGGTGAAGGTGGAACCCACCCGCTCCTGACTCTCGACCTGAACATTCCCCCCCATCATCTCAACCAGTTGATGGGCGATATAGAGCCCCAGTCCGGTTCCCCCAAAACGGCTCGAAGTGGTACTGGCCGCCTGTTCAAAAGGGGTGAAGAGTCTGGCTTGAACCTCACTGGAGATGCCCACCCCAAAGTCCTGAACCTGTAGCTCAAAATTGTAAAACCCGGAGACGCTAATGGAGGAGATGGAGCTGATCCCCAGCCGTAAGACCACCTTATTGCCATCACTGAATTTAATCGCATTACTCAGCAGATTGAAGAGTATCTGAGAGATGCGCATCTCATCACCGATCCACTGCTTTTTCAGTTGTGGTTG
Source organism: Gammaproteobacteria bacterium (assembly GCA_018671205.1). GTDB lineage: Bacteria > Pseudomonadota > Gammaproteobacteria > Thiopontia. The sequence continues at coordinate 4,060 of JABHIC010000435.1, read as the reverse complement.
CACCACTTCCGAGACCTCAAGCTGGAGTGTACACCCTTTGGAGAGGGCATTAACCTGCATCAACTCACTGATCTCATTAACCACCTTATAGAGGTCAAAAGGCTGGTCATGGAGCTCAAATTTTCCCACCCGTATCTTCGACATATCCAGAATATCGTTGACCAGTTGCAACAGTGTCTTTCCAGCAAGGAGAATATTCTCCAACATATTCTGATATTTATCAGGAAGAGTGAGCTCCTCCAGAATGAGTTCGTTATAGCCAATAATGGTGGTTAACGGGGTTCTCAACTCATGGCTCATGCTGGAGAAAAAGGAGTCTTTGGCCTCATTCGCACTCTCCAGCTCTTTTTCTGTCTCTTTACGTCGCACAATCTCCTGTTGCATATCCTCTGCAAGATTCAGCAGCGCCGTATGTGCCCCATGCATCTTCTTGCTACTCCCCCAGCGGGCACACCCCTCGATCACCCGCTGAAAAACCTCATCAGAGGTATAGGGTTTCCCCAAAAAGGTGAAGTTAGCCCCCAACACCTGACGGATATTCTCCAATGAGTAGTCACTGTAGGCGGTCAGGATGATGATCTCAATAAAGGGGGAGACCTGCCGTAACTGTTTCGCTGTCTCCAGCTCATCGATCCCCGGTGGCATCCGCATATCGACCAGTGCCACCGCAAAAGGGGTTCCGGCAAGCTGCATTTTTATCGCCGCATTGACCGCATCCTGCCCCTGAGTGAGAGAGGTCACCTCAAATAGTCTCGATGGTGCCGCACCCTCCCCCCGCTCGCTACTGTTTGAGCTGACCAGATCGTGCAGTTCCAGCTCCAGCTCATCATCAGACAGCTCCGGGGAGAGGAGTCTCTCCAGCACATCCAGATTATCCTGAAGGTCATCAACCAGCAGAATACGGTTATTCTCCAGCCTGTTTTCGACATTATGGGGTAGCTCTTTTAGCAGCAACAGGGCATCCTGCTCCTCACGATTCACCTCATCATGTTGTTGTAGAACATAGTCACGGACCAGCGCCATCTTCTGTTGCAGTAACTCAGGCTCCTGCTGTTTATGCATCCAGTAGACGGCTCCGGCATCAATCGCGAGTGCCTCATCACCCATTCCGGTAAAGAGAATCGTCAGGGTATGGGAGGTGCGCGGATCTTCCCACATTCTCTTGATCAGGATATCGCCATTGCCACCCTTCATCTGGTAGTCGATGAGTGCAATGTCGGGGGGGGTCTGCAGCGCCTGGTTCATCCCCTCAGTCACATTTTCTGCTACCGAGACATGAAAGCCGATCGCCTCCATCTGCCGGGTCAGGAGCAGACGGATGATATCCTCATCATCCACCAGCAATAACTGTAGCGGCCCCTCATCGCTCTCTTGCAACATCTTGAGCGGCTGGGGCTGTGGCAGAGGGTCGCTAGAGAGGAGCAGACGGAGATCCTGATACCCCCGCAGAAAACGGTTCTCCCGTTTCAGAACCCCCATCTGCTGCTCCCGGTGAACGGTATTTTTTTGCAACAGCTCCATTGAGTGGACACGCTCTTGCAGCCGTCGGGTCTGCAAATCAATCCGCGACTCCAGGGTCTGTTGTAGCCCCCTCAGCTCACTGCCCTGATTCCAGCTCCAGCAGCAGTTGCGAACGGTCTGATAGAGCTCCTCATTCTGAAAGGGTTTTCTGAAAAAGAGTACCTGTCCGCCCACACGGCTACACACCTCATCGGTATTATAGTCACTGTTGGCTGTAATGAAGACAATCTGCACCTCCGTATCGATCGTGCGGATACGCAGTGCGGTATCCATCCCGTCGATTCCCGGAGGCATCCGCATATCGACCAGTGCCACCGCGTAGTGCTGCCCCTCCAATGCTGCTTTATGTACCGCTTCAACAGCATCCAGCCCCTGTGTGCAACAGGTCAGATCAAAGGGCTGGCGCAGGCAGATTTCCGCCCCCTCTGTAGTCGTCGTCAGGTTCCCTTTCGGTACCCGCTGGGGAGCCAGTGTCTCACCGCGAAGAATCTGCTCTAGTGCAGAGACACTTTTGTAGGCATCACGACTCTCCTCCTCACTACCGGACACCGAGGTAAACAGTTTCTGGTACATCTCCAGCAGCTGCTCACTGTCATCAACCGCAAGGATTCTGCGGTTTTTCCCACTTTTGTCTTGTACTGTCATGGTCTACAAATCACTCGGCCCAGTGGTTACTCAGGCGTGCTGGTCGATGATACGCCCAACCTCATCTTCCAGTGCCTCTGCCACCAATACCGTCTCTACATACTCCTCACTCTTCAGCGATTTTCTGACCTGCTTGGCCAGGCGGGTAATTTCCGGGAAGCCAAACGAGGTCCCACTGCCCAACAGGATGACAGTGGCCTTCCATAACGCATCCCAGTCTCCCTTCTCAATGGCATGATGCAGATCATTTTTCAGCTCGATCAGACGCTCCAGATAGAGCGCAATCAGCTGCTTGTCCAGGGTGAGGTTCTGAAGCTCAGCCTGGGCCTCCTCCTCAAGCGGCAGGTATTTTGCAAGCATCCTCATCAACGCCAATCGCTCCACAGGGAGAGTCAGGAAACCATCCAGCTCCGCACCCGTCAGCATCAGGCGGCGCCCCTCAACCTCATCACTGGCAAGTGCCGCAATCGGGGTGGTATAGCCCACCCGTCTCAGCAGATCAACCGCCTCCATCCCCCCCAACTCAGCGACCTGAAGATCGACCAGCAGCAGATCACACTCCTCAGAGAGTGCGGACTCTACCCCCTCATCCCCGCTGTTTGCAATGGTGACCTCAACCCCCAGTGATGACAGCTGTTGTCGGATCAGCGCCTGCTGCTCACTGCGCCCCTCGATCAATAGAACCGTACCCCTGAAACGGTGCTCTAGTGCGGAGAGCTCCTCTTCCGGGGTTGGAGTCAGCTGCTGCAGTACATTCTCCTCCTCCAGCGGTAAGCGTAACTCAAAGTGGGTGTGTGGCTGCTCTCCCTCGACAACTTGCAGACTCCCCCCCATCCGGTCGGCCAGTTTCATCGAGACAGAGAAGCCCAGGCCGATGCCATGTTGGGGTTGGTTGAGCGGATCACTATTTGTGAAGAAGCGATCAATCAAACTCTGCGCAATACCAAACTCGCTACAGGTAATTCGGAAGCAGACCTCATGCTGCTTGCTCTCCGTGACCTGTAGCTGGATCCCCCCTCTCTTGGTGAAGCTGATGCAGTTGCTTAACAGGTTGGCAAGAATACGCATGATTCTATGCTCATCCCCCACTCTCAGTTTAGAAGAGTTCAGCCTGGAAGAGACCTGCAGTTCCAGACCCGCCTCAGCGGCCATCCCCGAAAAGAGATATTCAAGCTCATCCAGCATATCCGCCAGACTAAAGAGGTCACGAGTGATTTCCAGACGCCCCGTATTCAGTTTTGAGCTGTCGAGGATATCATTGATCCGCTGGAGTACCCGCTTACCGGAGCGCTCCATCACCTGCAGTAGCTGTTTTTGCTCGGCATTAATCTCACTATTGGCCAGCATCTCCCCATTGAGCAGTAGTACCGCCAGTGGGTCATGCAGCTCATGGCTCATCATTGCGAGAAACTGATCCTTCCCCTGATTGAGCGATTCCAGTTGCCTCATTGCCTGATCCAGCTCCTGTGAACGGGCCCAGTCGGCCGCTAAAAAACGGGTGAGCTGCTGTAGCTCATTGTCCACATAGGGTTTACGCAGATAGACAAAACGGTCACCCAAAATATCACGAATGCCTTTCACATTTTCGTCCACAAAGGCGGTGATCACAATAATGCGTACATTTCTGTCGGCCTGGTGGATATAACGGGCGGTCTCCAGACCGCTCCACCCACCAGGCATCCGCATATCGAGATAGATGACTGCATAGGGGTCATCCTCGACCTCTGCGGCCTCAATCATCGCTACCCCCTCTTGTCCCGATGTGGTGGTATCGATGACCCACTCAATCTCTTCACTCTCCCCTCCATCTAGGAAGGAGTCGGAATGAGGGATCATATCCGCCGTGGTCTGGAGCAGCTAATTCAGCGCCGAAGAGCTGCTGCTGGAGGCGGTG
>JABHIC010000434.1 GCA_018671205.1 Gammaproteobacteria bacterium | reverse complement strand
CTATGGCATGGGGATCATGACCATCCACAGTGCCAGTGAGATTCATGAGCTGAACCGAAAACAGCGCAACAAGATGGCCAAGAGCAAGGGGGGGCAGAGCGTCACGGATGTCATTATCCAGGAGGGGGTCTACACCTTCGAGACGCTGGGTGAAGAGGAGGCGGTGGCTGAGCCGGTGGTCTATATGATGGACCACCATGTCATCGGGGGGTTCTATCGGGTTCATACCGCTCGTGGCCCCAATGAGAACCTCAATGCGCCCGGTATGCATTTTGAGCCACTCGCCTTTGCCAACCCTCTCAACCTGCCGGATCTGCGCCAGGCACCGGATGCCGAACCCAACCGCTTCTATGCCTATGGCGTGATTGCACGGCTGGCCATGCTGGCTGCAGCACGGGAAATTCATGCGGTAACAGGAGAGCAGCCATGATCAAACTTGGCATTGTGATGGATCCAATCCACTCTATTCACCCCAAAAAAGATAGCAGCCTCGCAATGCTGCTGGAGGCCCAACAGCGCGGCTGGGAGATCCACTACATGGAGATGGGGGATCTCTTCATCATCAATGGCGTCTGCCTGAGCCGCACCCATCAACTGCAGGTGATGGATGATAACAGCCAGTGGTATACCCTCGGAGAGCAACAGACCCTGCCACTCGCTGAGCTGGATGTGATCCTGATGCGCAAGGACCCCCCGTTTGATCGTGAATACCTCTACGCCACCCACCTGCTAGAGCTGGCTGAGTCCGCTGGAACCCTGATCGTCAACCGCCCCCAGTCCCTGCGTGATTTTAATGAGAAGCTGGCCACCGCCTGGTTTCCCCACCTCGCCCCCCCCTCACTGGTTACCAGCAGTGGCGAACAGATCCGTGCCTTCCTGCAACAACAGGAGGAGATCATACTCAAACCGCTGGATGCCATGGGAGGTGCCTCCATCTTCTATCTACACAAGGGAGACCCCAATACCAGCGTAGTGATCGAAACCCTGACCCATAATGGCGCACACTACACCATGGTGCAGCGCTTCATCCCCGAAATCAGCGCAGGGGATAAACGAATTCTGCTGATTGATGGTGAGCCGATCCCCTACGCCCTGGCCCGAATCCCGGCCAAGGGGGAGACCCGGGGCAATCTCGCCGTAGGTGGACGCGGGGAGGGTGTTCCTCTCTCCGAACGTGATTACGAAATTGCCACGGAAGTTGCTCCACTGCTGCGTGAGAAGGGGTTGCTGTTTGTCGGGCTGGATGTGATTGGGGACTATCTGACCGAGATCAATGTCACCAGCCCCACCTGTATCCGTGAACTGGATAGCCAGTTCGGGCTCAACATTGCGGCAAAGCTGATGGATGCTATTGAAAGCAAGCTTGAACCCAGAACCCCAGCTTGAAATATGAGTCGCATCTTGTATCGATGCAATCCCCCGTATCTCTACCTCTCTGCCTGAGCCTGCTGTTATTAACCCTACTCAGCAGCGGATGTTCTCGCTCACCCTCTCTCTACCAGGACCAATTTCTCGCTTTCGGCACCGTGGTCTCGATCTCGACCTGGGGGGCTTCTGAGAGCCAAAACAGAGAGGCGAGTCGACTGATTCGGGCCGACTTTGCGGCCATGCACGACACCTGGCACGCCTGGAAGGCGGGGGGGTTACTGGGCGAGATCAACCAGAATATTGCGGCCGGTCTTCCCACTCCGATCTCCGAAGAGGCCGCTCAACTGCTGAAAAAAAGCGCCACACTCTCCACAAAAAGCAGTGATCTCTTCAATCCAGCCATCGGCAAACTCATTGCACTCTGGGGGTTTCATGGTGAGAGTTGGACGGGGCCTCCTCCCCCCCAATCCACCATCGATCCACTGCTGAAAAGTAAACCCCGGATGGACCAACTACAGTTTGAGAATGGCACCCTGCGCAGCAGCAATCCAGCCGTGCAGATCGACCTCGGTGGAATTGCCAAAGGGTACGCGGTTGACCGTGCCATTGAACAGCTCAAGCAGCTCGGCATCAGAGATGCGATCGTCAATACCGGGGGGGATTTGCGTGCCATCGGCAGCCACGGCAGACGCAACTGGAATATCGGCATCCGCGCTCCTGATGGCGGTGACCCGATCGCCTCCATTCAACCACAGGGGGATGAGTCCATCTTCACCTCCGGGGACTATGAGCGGATGTTCCTCTACCAGGGAGAGCGTTATCACCATATCATTGATCCGACAACCGGCTGGCCTGCCACCGGCACCCGCTCCGTGACCGTGATTCACCCCGATGCCACCACTGCCGATGCCGCCGCGACCGCACTGCTGGTTGCCTCCCCAACAGCACGCACCACCGTGGCTCAGCAGCTGGGGATCGACAAGCTGCTCATTATTGATGACCACGGCAGACTCCACCTCACCGAATCGATGGCTCAGCGTCTAAATTTTCACCAACAGCCTCCACCCATTGTAGAGAGACTGGTGATAAGATAGCCAACCATGAGCAAGAAAATCAGACAGCGCGAGAACTACCTGGGGAACCACCTGCTGATTGCAATGCCCTCACTCAAAGACCGAAACTTTGACCATACCGTCTCTCTGATCTGTGAACACAATGAACAGGGGGCGATGGGTTTTGTACTCAACCGCCCTACTGCTCTCCCGATTATTGATCTGCTGGACCATATGGATATTGAGGTTACGGTAGCACTCGACCCCAACCTGCGACTCCATAACGGTGGGCCGGTACAGCCCGAACGTGGCTTTGTAATCCACACCCCTATCGGCGGTTGGAACTCTACCCTGGAGGTGAACAGTGAGATAGGCATCACCGCATCACGGGATATTCTTGAGGCCATTGCCAATGGAGAGGGTCCCGAGAAGCAGATCATCACCCTCGGTTACGCAGGCTGGGGAGAGGGTCAACTAGAGCAGGAGATTTGTGACAATAGCTGGCTCAGTGTTCCGGTGGAGACCCCTCTGGTTTTTGATACCGAGGGGGTCCAGCTCTGGAAAGAGTCTGCCAACCGCATTGGTATCGACATCTCCCTACTCACCACTGAAGCGGGCCATGCCTGAACGAACCCTGCTGGGCTTTGATCTCGGCAGCCACCGCATCGGGGTAGCTATCGGTCAGGAGCTGACCCGCTCGGCCCGTCCACTCACCACCATCCAACGCAAAAATCGCTCTGCCGATTTTGGGCAGATCCACTCCCTGATCAGCGAATGGGGTGCCGAGGCCGCCGTAGTCGGCATTCCACTACAGATGGATGGCGAGGAGCAGGAGATGTCCAGACGTGCGCGTAAATTCTGCAATCAGCTTCGGGGCCGTTTCAACCTACCGGTCTATGAGGTCGATGAGAGGCTGACCTCCGTCGAGGCAGAGTCTATAATTCGCTCCAACAAGGGGTATCACCGCCCCACTGAGGAGCGTGATGTCGATGCCGTTGCCGCCACACGCATTCTACAAAGCTGGTTTAATAGTCACCTAGGTAACCCAGATGGAAAATAGAACCATAGAAAAACTTAACGTAGAGAGTCTGGTCACCGATATGGCTCGACAGCTGCGTGAACAGCTCGGAGAGAAGCTGGAGGAGGCCAAAATTGTGGGTATCCATAGCGGTGGAACCTGGATTGCCCAACAGCTACACCAGGCACTCGGGAATCCACATCCTCTGGGTGAACTCAACATCTCCTTCTACCGGGATGACTTCACCCAGATCGGCCTCCATCCCCAGGTTGCCCCATCAAACCTCCCCTTTGAACTGGATAACCAATCCATTATTCTGGTGGATGATGTGCTCTTCACCGGTCGCACCATCCGTGCCGCACTCAATGAGATCTTTGACTATGGACGACCTGCCCAGGTCTATCTGGCCGTACTGGTTGATCGTAATGAGCGTGAGCTGCCGATTCGGGCCGACATCACCGGAACCCAGCTTCAGCTGGCTCCCCATCAACAGATCAAACTGCTGGGACCCTCCCCACTCAGGCTGAGGCTACTGAATAAACAGCCGGAGGAAGAGGCGTGACGCCCACCAACCTACAGCTAGACAGAGAGGGGCGGCTGCGCCATTTTCTCTCGATTGAGGGGCTGAACCGCCCCCTGCTGACCGAAATTCTCGATACCGCAGAGCGCTTCACCAGTGTCGGTAATCAGGCCGCAAAGAAGGTGCCCCTGCTACGAGGCAAGACCATCGCCAACCTCTTCTTCGAGCCGAGTACCCGCACCCGCACCACCTTCGATCTGGCTGAGAAGCGACTCTCGGCCGATGTCCTCAATATTAATATCAACACCTCTGCCACCACCAAGGGAGAGACCCTGCTCGACACCCTGCAGAATCTGACCGCAATGCAGATCGATCTGTTTGTGGTACGCCACGGTGCCAGCGGAGCCGCTCACTTTATTGCCCAGCATGTACCTGAATCGGTTAGTGTGATTAATGCCGGAGATGGACGCCACGCCCACCCGACACAGGCCATGCTCGATATGTTCACCATGCGCCGACACAAGAGCGACTTCACCCGCCTTCGGGTCGCCATCATCGGGGATGTGATGCACTCACGCGTGGCCCGCTCCCAGATCCACGCACTCAATATGCTGGGATGCCCGGAGATTCGGGTCATCGCCCCCAACACCCTCTGCCCCGCCCATGTGGAGACTCTGGGGGTACATTTCACTAACCAGATGGAACGTGGCCTGGATGGTGCCGATGTTGTGATCATGCTGCGACTACAGAATGAACGGATGAATGGCGCAAACCTGCCCAGCAAAGATGAGTATTTCCACTTCTATGGGCTCACTGAACAGCGCCTTCAGTATGCCGCTGAGGATGCCATCATCATGCACCCTGGGCCGATGAACCGGGGTGTCGAGATTGAGAGCAGTGTGGCCGACAGTGGACACTCCGTGATTTTGCAGCAGGTCACCAATGGGATCGCCGTTCGGATGGCGGTACTCTCAATGGCCACACAACGCAGTGGACAGGAGGCCCTCTCATGAAAATCCTGATTCGTAACGGACGCATCATTGACCCCGCCAACCAGATCGACCAGAGCGGTGACCTGCAGCTGGCTGAGGGGATCATCCAGCCACTGAGTGATACCTTTGAGGCCGAACAGATCATCGATGCCCGCGGCAAGATTGTCTGTCCCGGCCTGGTTGATATGCGTGTAAGAGTGCGTGAACCCGGAGAGAAACATAAAGGGACCATGCTCACCGAGAGCCGGGCGGCGGCCGCGGCCGGTGTCACCACAATCGCCATCCCCCCCGACACAAAACCGGTCATCGATAGCAGCGCCGTGGTGGAGCTGATTCGGCAGAAGAGTGAAAAAGCGGGCTTTGTGGAGGTCGTGCCACTGGGGGCGCTCACCAAAGGGCTGGAGGGGAGACAGCTCTCCAATATGGGAGCGCTGAAACGTGCCGGATGTGGTGCCGTTTCGAATGGCCCACACGCCGTCTCCAATTCACAGGTAATGCGCCGTGCCCTGGAGTATGCGGCCACCCATGAGCTCACCGTCTTGATTCACCCGCAAGACCCGTGGCTCTGTGATGGAGGGTGTGCCCATGAGGGGGTCATCAGTACCCGGCTGGGGCTACCGGGAATTCCGGAGGCCGCCGAGACTGCAGGAGTGGCTCGTGATCTGGTACTGATCCGCACCACCGGGGTACGTGCCCACTTCTGCGGCCTCTCCAGCCGCAATGCCCTGCAGATGGTTGAGCAGGCCCGGCAGGAGGGGCTGCCCGTCACCGTTGATGTAGCCATCCACCACCTCTATCTGACAGAGATGGACATCGGTCTGTTCAACCCGCACTGCCATGTTATTCCGCCACTACGCACCGAACGGGATCGCGAAGGGCTGATTGAGGGGCTGCGAAACGGGTCGATTCAGGTACTCTGCTCCGACCATCAACCCCATGATGAGGATGCCAAGGCCGCCCCATTTGCCGAGACCGAGCCGGGTATCAGCAGTATCGAGACCCTGCTTCCTCTTACCCTGCGCCTGAGCCGCGACTATCCGCTCTCCCTCTCTGAAGCATTGGCCACGGTAACCCATCAACCGGCCCGAATCCTCGGACTGGAGGTGGGTACATTGGGGGTTGGAAGACGTGCCAACATCACCCTGTTTGACCCCGAGGCGTGGTGGCGCGTCACCCCGGAACAGCTACAGAGTGCGGGGAAAAACAGCCCCTTCCTCAACTGGGAGCT
>JABHIC010000433.1 GCA_018671205.1 Gammaproteobacteria bacterium | reverse complement strand
TACTCCAAACAGTGGTACAGCTCCGTTAACCGTTATTTTAGATGCTACAGCTTCTACCGATAGTGATGGCAGTATATCCAGTTATAGTTGGAGTACATCAGATGGACAGACTGCGACTGGTATTGCATCTTCTCTTACCTTTGATTCTGCAGGGAATTATCTCATTACACTGGTAGTCACAGATGACGATGATGCTACTTCAACAGCAACCACAACCGTTACTGCAGCAGATATTTACATGCCCGTGGCAACCTTTACTGCAACCCCAATGATAGGATCAGTGCCGCTCACGGTAACTCTCGATGGTAGTGACTCTACTACTCCTAATGGCTCTATTGTTACTTACACATGGGGCAGTAGTGATGGACAGAGTGTTGTTGGTAGTAGTGCATCCTTAACTTTTGGAGAAGTGGGAACTTATACCATTACCCATACGGTGGTTGATAGTTCAGGACAGACTGCCTCCAGTGCACAAGATATTACTGTAACTAATGCTCTGACCGCTACAATCAGTGCTACTCCAACGAGCGGTGTGGCTCCATTAACAGTTGTTCTTGATGGAAGTGGCTCATCTACACCAAATAGCTCAATCATTGCTTACAATTGGAGCAGTAGTGATGACCGGAATGATATTGGGAGTGCTGTTACCTTCATCTATGAGGAAGCTGGCAGTTACACAATTACGCTTACCATTATCGATAACGAAGGTGATACTGCAACCACTACTGAGACGATCACCGTTGAAGAGGAAGCTGTCCTGGGCTACAACCCTACAGCACGTCTCTCCCCACAGGTGATTGCTGGGGGTATCAGTCCTTCACAGGTAGACCTGAATGATACCGCACTGGATATAGTAGCAATCGTTCGCCCAGGGGTGCTTCCAGTGGATCGCGTAACCTTTCAGTCGAGTGATAACTCCTTTGCGCTGCAGATGAACTCAGCGGGTGTTTTGCAGAACGGTGATGAGGTGCATCACATTACCTATAATTTCTCAAGGGGAGCATTTGGAACCACAGTATTCCCTACCTTCTGGGGAGCGGAGCCGAGTATGTTTAACATTGTTGCTTACGATACTGGGGAGGTGCGTTCCCATCAGTTCCCATACCTTTTCTTCGGGAACTTCCCTACCCAGACAGCAACAGTACAAACGGCATCGCCGATCAGTTATCTCACAACCAAACGAAGAGGCCCACAGGTCATTCTAGGAGGTCTAAGCCCCTCAAAAATAGATCTCAACGACACAAACTTTGATGTTATCGCCGTAATCAGAGGGGGTGTGCTACCCATTGAGCAGGTGAGTGTTGCCGCAGTAGAGGGCTCTTTTGGGATGGAAATGAGCGAGGCGGGTGCACTTGAAAATGGCGACCTAGTTTACAAGATCACCTACACCTTCGGGCGAGGATCATTCCCGCCTGGAACTGTACTCAACTCCCTCTGGGGGGATCGGTTTGGGCAGTTCAATATTATTGCTGTAGATGAAGGGCAGCAGAGAGCTCACCATTTTCCTGATATTATGTTTGGGAACTTCCCGGCTCAGTAACAAGATGAAGGATCATCTTTGAGTCATGATAAAGCCATGGAGGCATAGAAAATGAAAGCAACCAATATCGCACTCACTCTAGCGGTTGTACTGACAACTACATCCTCTATGGCAGCCTATGTAAAAGTAGATGCAGAGGGTAATCGGCTACTAGACTCTGCCACCGAGTGGTCCTGTGTCTATGACGATGTAAATGAGCTGCTCTGGGAGGTAAAAACTGACGATGATGGGCTGCATGACAAAAACAATACCTACCGTTGGGGAGGAGAGACCGCAGAGCAGGGTGCAGGAGGCAGCTACAACAGTGACTGGGACGAACTGGTAGATGAGAGTAACCAGAACTCTCTCTGTGGCCAAACGGACTGGAAAGTCCCGTCTGTCGATGAGATGCGCAACCTGGTCGAGCAAGGATCAGGTTCACCCGCCATCGATGCCAGCTACTTCCCAAACACCCGCTCCAACCGATATTGGACCTCATCTGCCTATAGTGGATACAGCACCACTGCTTGGGTGGTTGACTTTGATGATGGGGCAGAAAGTAGCGGGCTACGTGGTAGCTTTCTAAGAGTACGCCTGCTGCGCACCGGGCCACTGGCTATCATCGAAGAGCCAGTCTCCAGCTTTACAGCCACTCCAGCAACGGGTACGGCTCCACTGGTTGTCACCCTGGATGGCACAGCCTCTAGCGGAAATGATGGAACCAGTGGCTCCATCCTCACCTTTAGCTGGGATAGCAGCGATGGACAGAGCGCAACGGGAAACAGCACCTCACTCACCTACAGTAGTGCTGGAAACTACACCATCACCCTCTCTATAACTGATCAAATGCAGCAGAGTGCAACCTCCACACAGACCGTGGTAGTAGAGGAAGAGGTGGTGGAGACTCTCAGCACTGCACTCGACTATAACGTTACAGCCCGTATCAGCCCTCAGGTCATTGCAGG
>JABHIC010000432.1 GCA_018671205.1 Gammaproteobacteria bacterium | reverse complement strand
TACTATACGCTGGATGATCCAGAGATCACCGATGCGGAGTACGATACCCTGTTTCGCCGGCTTCAGGCACTGGAGCAGGATAACCCTGCACTACGAACGGCAGATTCACCAACACAACGGGTGGGTGGAGCGGTTCTCTCCGTATTCCAGAGTGTGGACCACGAGCTTCCGATGATCTCGCTCGACAATGCGTTTGACTACTCCGATATGGAGGCATTTGAGCGCAGGATTATTGAGCGGAGGGGTGTTGTGCAAGTGGAGTATGCGGTGGAGCCAAAACTGGATGGGGTTGCACTTAGCCTGCTCTATGAGGCGGGTCTGCTGGTGCGGGGGGCTACTCGGGGAGATGGCAGGCAGGGCGAAGAGGTGACCGCCAATATTCGCACCATCGCCTCGATTCCACTACGGCTACGGGGGGAGAAGATTCCGCAACGGCTGGAGGTTCGGGGGGAGGTCTTTATCTCCAGAAAAGATTTTGAACAGTTAAATCAGCGTCAACAGCGCAGAGGTGAAAAACAGTTTGCCAACCCCAGAAATGCCGCCGCTGGTAGTCTGAGACAGCTCGACTCCGCAATTACTGCGCAGAGACCCCTCTCTTTTATCAGTTATGGAGTGGGGCTGGTCGAGGGGGGGGCACCCGTCGAGGGTTACCAGCAGCGGATGGAGCAGCTCTCTGCGTGGGGTATACCGATCTCTCCGGAGTTGCGTCTGGTTAAGGGGATGGCGGCATGTGCCGCCCGCTACCATGAGCTGGAGAGCCAACGTCAACAACTCCCTTATGAGATGGATGGGGTGGTATTCAAGGTCAATGAGTATGTTTTGCAGCAGCAGTTGGGGCAGACTGCTCGGGCTCCCCGTTGGGCCATTGCATGGAAATTTTCGGCTCAGGAGGCCGCTACCACACTGTTGTCCATTGATCTCCAAGTGGGGCGCACCGGGGCACTGACCCCGGTTGCGAGGTTGGCACCGGTTGAAGTGGGTGGGGTGACGGTCTCTAATGCCACACTCCACAATGAGGATGAGGTGCGGCGCAAAGATATCCGGGCGGGGGATCAGGTTGTGGTACGTCGTGCTGGAGATGTCATTCCTGAGGTGGTGCGTTCTCTGGTTGAGCAGCGTCCGCCGGGGAGAGAGGTCTGGGTGATGCCGAAGCGCTGTCCGGTCTGTGGCTCGGAGGCGCTTCGTGAGGCAGGAAAAACAGCGGTGCGTTGTAGTGGTGGACTCTTCTGCCCAGCGCAACGCAAAGAGGCGGTGTGGCACTTCGCATCAAGAAAGGGGCTCGATATTGAGGGGATGGGAAGAAAACTGATTGAGCAGTTGGTGGATAAGGGGGGCGTCCATACCCCGGCAGATCTATTCCAACTGGAGGTAGCGAGTGTCAGCCGATTGGAGAGGATGGGAGAGAAGTCGGCGGAGAATCTGCTACGGGCGCTCCGTCAGGGACGAACAACAACACTCCCCCGTTTTCTCTATGCATTGGGGGTACCGGAGGTGGGTGAGGCGACAGCCCGCTCACTGGCACTTCACTTTGGTAGTCTGCCTGCGCTGATGGCGGCGAGTGTAGAGACCCTGCAGAGCGTGGCCGATGTAGGGCCCATTGTGGCTGAAAATATTGCCACCTTTTTTGCTCAGCCACACAACTGCGAGGTCATTGAGCAGCTGCAACGGGCAGGGGTTAGCTGGCCGGATGAAAACCGGCAGGGGGTTGGAAGCCAGGAGCAGCAGCCACTATCTGGATCACAATATGTAATCAGCGGAACGCTACAGGAAATGACACGTGCTGAGGCGAAGGCACAGCTACAGGCATTAGGTGCCAGGGTGGTGGGAAGTGTCTCCAAAAAGAGTACCGCACTGATCTGTGGGGTAGAGCCTGGTTCGAAACGAGATAAGGCGGAGTTGCTGGGGGTTCCGGTGCTGGATGAGTTGCAGTTAATAGCGCTACTCTCTAACCATCCCCCCCAAGGATGAAAATCAGATGGTAGCGATGAACGGGACAGTTTGGAGAGTACTCTTTACTGTATAAGAGTGTGGGTTGTGTTATCTTCTTGTGGCATAGGACAGAGGGATAGAAAGGAGTCATTATCGTGGGAAAGAACATGACAGTCGATGAGACAAATGGTGAGTTCATCTATTACTTTCAGCCGATTATCTCGACAGATCATGGGCGGGTATCCGATGTGGAGGCACTGGTCCGTTTTCAGCAAAAGGATGGAACGCTGATTCCCCCGATGGCCTTTATCCCGCAGATGGAGTCAGATGGAACCATTGACCGTTTTACCCGGCGCTATTTTCCACTGCTGGTAGAGGCAATCAGACAACTGCGTACCATCTCTCCACAGATCAGACTCTCGTTTAACCTCTCCCCACAGAGTCTTCAGCTTGATGATTGTGCAGCCTTTCTGCTACAGACGCTGGAGCAGGGGGGGGGAGTGCCGGAGGCGATGCAGCTAGAGGTGCTGGAGACCGGAATCCTGCAACAGAATGGAAATGTAGAGCGGAATCTTAAATAGCTGGCCGAGGCCGGTATGGTTATCGCGATGGATGATTATGGTACCGGCTACTCCTCCATCGATACCCTCTCCCTCTGGCCCTTTAGTACGATTAAGCTGGATCGTAATCTGATCAAGCGAATGACTGAATCCAAAAAGGCGACCACCATTGTCGATACCTCGATCAAGATGGCGCACCTATTGGGGATTGGTGTGGTTGCAGAGGGTATCGAAACTCAGACACAGGCCCGTTTCCTGGGGAGCGCAGGGTGTGATAAGTTGCAGGGGTACTGGATTGGTCGACCCATGCCAATGGATGAGGTAATCGTCTTTATCGAAAAAAAACGGGGATGTGCCGTTCAGACCCCCCCTATCGGGTTGATTATGCAGGCGCAGATCGACCATCTGGAGTGGCGCAGACAACTGTTGCAAGAGCTGGAGTCGATCGAGTTTGAGCGTGAGTGTGGAGAGCCACGGATCGACCATCTTTTACCGGAGCTGAGCCATCACCATTGCCGCTTTGGTCGCTGGTACTATAGTGTGGATGAGTCCTACACGAAGTGGAAGGAGTTTGAGGCGTTACGTGACCCCCACAGGGAGTTCCACAAGTTATCGGCTAGATTGATCAATATGGTCAAGCAGGGGAGGAGGAGTTCGGGGCTAATCGATCTGTTAATTGAGATGGATAATAAGACCATTGAGATGGTGGGGCTGTTACAGCGGCTGGAAATGCGCTCTTTCTTGCAGACAAGGGAGGTTGGAGAAGATGAAGCCAGATAAGATCAAACCTAGAGTGGAGCGTGCGGATATGGCTCTGATGGCAGGCTTCGGTCTGCTACTGTTGCTGATATTTTCCCAGATGAGTATCTCACTCTCTGAGCTGATTTCATTGCGAGATAAGATGGATCAGGTTGTGAATGATAAGCTGGTCAAGAGTCGACTCTCTCAAATCATGTTTGATGCCTCAAAAGAGCGGGTACTCCTGTTGATAAACGCCTCTTTCGAGGAGGATCCTTTTGAGCGGGATGAGTTGATCATGAGCTATCGAGGCTATGCAGAGGCATTTATGGTGGCACGGGAGAAGCTTTATGCGATGGATCTTACGCCCCAGGAGAGAAAGGTACTGGGAGAGTCGGTAGCACTTGCTGCCGATGGTACGCGGGAGATGAACAAGATATTGGCATTGATTGAGCATGAGGGTGAATTACAGAGTCGCGATGAGGTGGTCCTGCTGTTAAAGGAAAAAGTTTTTCCGGTGCGTGCGCGGGTTGTCGATAAGATGGAGGCGATTAGCCGAGTCGCAATTGAGGAGAGTGAAAGGTCGATCCGCGAGGCAGAGGAAAGTTTTCAAGAGGTTAAAAAACTACTCTGGTGGTTGGGGGGAAGCTCCTTAATCGTCTTGCTGGTGGTTATCTGGGGAGTCTATATGAGGGTGATCGTCGGTTTCAGCAAACTGAATTATATGTCCCAAAAGATGAGGCACCTGACCAGCCATGATGAGTTAACCGGGTTGCTGAATCTGGACACTTTTTATTTGCGTCTGGATGCGACGGTCGAGCAGGCCGGTCTCGTGCAAGAATTTCTAGCCCTGCTCTATCTTGAGCTCAATGAGTTTAAGGAGATCAACGGGCGATTTGGTCGCGATATTGGGGATCTGGTGCTGCAGCGAGCGGCAAAAAGATTGCAGCAGCAGGTGCGTGAAACCGACAGTGTGACTCATGTTGGTGGTGATAAATTTGCGATACTCCTTACTCCGGTGGGGAGTAGAGAGAGTATCGATGAGGTGACCGATAGGATTTTACGGAGTTTTGAGGCCATTATGGAGCTGGGAGATGGAAAGAAGGCCCAAGTGAGTGTCAGTATTGGGGTTGCCTGTTTCCCTGATCATGGCCGAGAGGATAGCTTATTGCTGGAACGGGCTGAGCAGGCGATGCATCAGGCCAAAAAAGAGGGCAAGGGGTACTGCTTTTCCTCTATAGAGGAGGCGGAAAATCCGGCTGAGAGGACGCCAGCTGACGGTTAGTCCGCGCCATTCCCTATACAAAATCAGATAATAAGGTTGTCTTATGAAAAATAAAATTGGCCTGCTCTTCGCAGCACTGTTGATGACATCTACCGTGATCGCAGATAATCCGTACAATAACGCAGTGGATGTTCCGAATTGGGGGCGATCGCCAATGGTGACGAATAGGGGGTATCCAAGCGAAATGCAAGGCCCATCGAAAGAGGCCGTTTTGAAGAAACTTCAGAAGAAGTTGGCACGAGGGCAAGAGCGGATTTCACTGATCGAGCAGGAGATAAGCTGCGTCCAGGATGCGAAAGAGGGGGATGGCTCGATCTGGAGATGTTACGAAATTGCCCAACAGAAAAAACAGCTACTGAAACAGAAAATAGAGGCTCAAAGACCGTATAAAAAGCGTAAACCCCAGGGAGGGGGGGGTGTGATGCCAAATTTTGACAATATGGGGATGGGAATAATGCCCATGCCATGGTAGTTGCCATAGGCGCGAGGCAGTCGTACACCAGAAGCCCCGCCGAACTACTCAAATATCAAGCAGCTGCCGGGCCTTTTCCTTGCTTAGAACCTTGAGCGGGTTGGGGAATAGTGCCGGTACCTGGGACTGATAGCGTGGGTAGACTAATGGGTGGTAGTGGGTCAGCTTCTTCTCCTCCATGCGTGATCCTACAAACAGATAGAGAGTAATCAGGATAGCCGTTAACAGTCGTGCGCTATCCATCTCCTGTGACCAGAGCAGAACAAGCAGAAAAAAGTACCACGGGTGACGTACCACTCGGTGCATGGGCGAGAGAACAAACTGTTCCTGATCCTTGACGGAGTGGATGCTATTTTTCCATTGCCGGATTCCAAAAAATTCGGCTGAGTCATAGTCTCGCAGAGTGTAGATAAAGAGCCCTGTGGCACAAACCATCAACAGAACCATAATAAACTGGGTAATCCCGTGCCACTCCCAAAGCATCTGGCCCTCCCATGTATAGAGAAGATAGAGTGGAAAAAAGAGCAACAGCAGGGACTGAATATTGAAAAATATGCGGTAGAGCGGCATTTTCCCCGGGTAATTCTCCGCAAACCACTGCTTTATGGTTAGTGAGGCCACTATTGAGTGGATTATAAAATAGAGGAGCCAGCAGATCGCTAGCGCAGTGAGGTGGGTTGCAGGGGTAGAGAGAAGGGGGGCATCATGGTGTGTCACTATAGGGCACCTCTAAAAAAACCCTACCTCAACCAAGAGATAGGGTTTTCTGTTTTTAAATCCTACCCTCTCCGCATAGACGGAAAGTCAGGCTTCTATGCGTTCATCTCATCCTCTTCACTTACGAAGAAACTCATGATGTAGACGATCAGTCCGATCAGGAAGACCACACCGGCAAACTCACGCATCCAGTAGAAGATCGCAATCTGATCCTGAGCCGCCATGAAGGTCATTGGGGTATCAGAGATTCGTTGCAACCAGGTCTGCAGGATACCCGCAGCCGTCAGGAACAGGGTGATGAAAACGATAGAGACCGTCATCAACCAGAAAGACCACATTTCCATCACCTGTGCCTTGTTGCTGTTCGCGGCACGTCCACGGATGATGGGCATCGCGTAGGAGATGATTGCCAGAACCACCATTACATAGGCACCATAGAAGGCCATGTGACCATGTGCGGCGGTGATCTGCGTGCCGTGGGTGAAGTAGTTGACCGGGGCGAGGGTGTGGAGAAAGCCCCATACACCCGCACCAAGGAATGCCATGACACCGGTTCCCAGTGCCCACAATACCGCTACTTTATTGGGATGGTCACGCTTCCGCTTGTTCACCATAGTGAAGGCAAAAACAGTCATCATAAAGAAGGGGATAGGCTCCATTGCAGAGAATATCGATCCCCACCACTGCCAGTACTCCGGGGTGCCGATCCAGTAGTAGTGGTGACCGGTACCGATAATGCCGGTAATCAGGGTCATCGCAATAATAATGTAGAGCCACTTTTCGATCACCTCACGGTCTACACCAGTCGTCTTGATCAAGACAAAGGCAAGAATAGAACCGAGGATCAGCTCCCATACCCCCTCAACCCAGAGATGCACGGTCCACCACCACCAGAACTTATCCTGTACCAGATCTGACGGGTTGTGGAAGGCGAAGAGAAAAAAGACCGCCAGACCCACCAGACCAATCATCAACACCAGGTTGATCACCGTCTTGCGGCCCTGTAGTACCGTCATCCCTACGTTGAAGACAAATGCCAGAGCGACTACCACAATACCGAGTTTGGTAATCGTAGGCTGCTCCAGAAACTCACGCCCCATGGTGGGCCATAACTCATTCATGGTCAGGTCGGCCAAGGTAGAGTAGGGGACTAGCAGATAGCCGAGAATAGTCAGTGCGCCTGCGACCAGAAAGATCCAGAACATCAGGATCGCCAGAGCAGGGCTGTAGAGTTCACGTTCTGCCTCTTCAGGGATCAGGTAATAAGCCGCCCCCATAAAGCCGAACAGTAACCAGACAATCAGCAGGTTGGTGTGGACCATACGGGCCACGTTAAAAGGAATCTCCGGGAAGAGAAAATCCCCGACGACATATTGAAGGCCAATAATCAGGCCGAACAGAATCTGTCCGACGAAGAGGCCAATCGCTGCGGTAAAGTAGTATTTAGCAACGGCTTGTGATTGATATTCCATAGTATTATTTTCTCTTTAACCCATTATGTTGGGGGGCCAGTTCGAGGTATTAATCTCTGAGGTGTATTTCAGAAACTGCGCTAACTGTTCCAGCTCTTCATCGGTAAAATTGAACTGAGGCATACTGCGACGCCCGGGGATTCCATCTTTGGGCCGACTCTTGATGAAGCCTTTGATCGCCTCTGTACTGTTCCCAAAACGAACATAGACATTACCTAGTTCAGGGGCAAAGTAGGCACCCTCACCGAGCAGAGTGTGGCAACCGATACAGTTGTTTTCCTCCCATAACGTCTTGCCTGCAATAACCGTTGGGGTCAGGTTTTCATGGTTATCCCGACTGGGAACAACCCCCATAGTGTCAAAGGTTAGGGCCAGAAATAGCAGGAAGAAGAATACAGTTCCTCCATAGAATATATTTCGGGCCATCGATTTGGTGAACATTTCGTCCATCGTTGGATCTCCAGTTAAAGGTTACGGCGATAGAAGCCGCGATGGTATTGCAAAAAGAGCGGATAGAGTACGATGATTGAGACCAGTCGGCAAGTATATTAATTTGCATATACTCTTCAGCGGACTAATTTTTGTATCCAGTCATCTCATAAACTCCTTCATAACGTTTCCAGGGCACGCTGTAAAACATCCATGTGCGCTCGACGATAGCCATCCCTGGCTATCAACGGCCCCGGAATCGCTATAAAGGAGTTTATAGAGGAGACTCTATATTATATAAGTGGGAGAGGTAGACCAGCAATATCAGCAGCGGAATCAGATAAAAGTAGAGGCGCATCAGACGCCGTAGTGTGGGGTTGGCATATTTGAGTTCCATAAAGTGGTCGATGATGATTCGTCCCTTGATGGCGATAGATGCAGCCACGAATAGGGCGAGCGCAAGACCAGGATCGGCAGATTCACCGAGCCAACTTCCCCCAAGGGTCAGCGCCAGTAGCACAACCCAGAGCCAGTCGATGAGGTGGTTATCGCTGTGATGCCTCATCGCAACAGGTAGAGCAGTGGAAAAATGACCAGCCAGACCAGATCTGTGGCGTGCCAGTAGGAGGCGAAGGATTCGAGCCCCTCATGAGAGTGGCTGTTGTAACCACCGGAGTGGGTGCGAAAGATAACCCAGAGCAGGGCGATCCCGCCCCAAAATACATGAACCATGTGGGTTAGGGTAAGATAATAGTAGACCGTGAAGAAGATCCCACTGCGCCCGGTAATACCGTGTGCCAGGTTCCACTGTAGCTCCAACGATTTGATCGTGGCGTAGCCGAGGATGGTGAGCAGCACCAGAAAAAGCCAGCGTAGCGCAAGCCTGCTCTGGTTATCGCGGATGGCATGTACCGCTTTGACGACAAAGTAGCTGCCGGAGATCATCATCACCGTGTTTGCGGTCCCCGCCATTACGTTGATCTCTGCCGGACCGGATTGGAACGATGCCGGGTTGTAAAATCGGGCCACAAAATAGACGCAAAAAAGCAGCCCAAACTCGGTCATCTCGGCAAGAATTCCTGCCCACATCCCCCGGTTACCGGGGATTCTGCCCTCCGTCTGAGAGAGAAGTTGCGCGTCGGAGGAGAGGCTCAAGAGAGGAGGTTATGGGCACCTCTAAAAAAAGTAATTTTTCTGTGAGTGCAAGAAAGCACCGCACGGAG
>JABHIC010000431.1 GCA_018671205.1 Gammaproteobacteria bacterium | reverse complement strand
TCAACCCACTGATCAAGATCATCAATATTGTTGCACTGATGATGGTACCCCTGCTGTAACGGGTCAGGCGGTCGCCTTCAGAGGAATCTTCTCTGTTTGAGGATTACCTAAACGAGGTACAATAGGGGTCAGCTAGCTGGCCCCTATTTTTGTATCTGGCACCTAACAAATTTGAATGAGGAGTATGCGATGAATCTGGATCGAGTCTCAACTGGAGAGAGCATCCCTGAAGAGATTAATGTCATTATTGAGATCCCTGCCAATGCGGATCCGGTCAAGTATGAGGTCGATAAGGAGACCGGTGCGATGTTTGTGGACCGTTTCATGAACACCGCAATGCACTATCCCTGTAATTACGGCTACGTCCCCCACACCCTCTCTGATGATGGTGACCCAGTCGATGTACTGGTGGTCACCCCCTACCCGATTATCAGTGGCTCAGTGATTCGCTGCCGCCCTATTGGGGTGTTGCAGATGACCGATGAGGCAGGAGCCGATGCCAAGGTACTGGCGGTACCCATCGCCAAGCTCTGCTCCATCTACAAAAATGCACACAAACCGAACGATGTCTCTCCGGTGCTGCTCGATAAGATCTCTCACTTCTTTGAGCATTACAAAGATCTGGAGGAGGGAAAATGGGTCAGAATAGATGGCTGGGAGAGTGCTGAGGCCGCCCACAAAGAGATTCTGGACAGCATTGTCCGTTTCCAGAATACGAAAGATAAGCCACATTTCTAACCCAGAATGAAGATCTGTATCATCTCGGACACCCATGACCGGATAGATTACCTCCATGCCGCACTGGAGGATGCCAAGGCACGGGGGGCGGAGGCCGTACTCCACTGTGGCGATGTGGTAGCCCCCTATACACTAAAGGGGGCACGACAGTTCGATTTGCCTCTCCATGTCATCCACGGAAACAACAAAGGGGATCTTGCTGTCATGGGGCAGATGGCTCGTG
This sequence comes from Gammaproteobacteria bacterium, assembly GCA_018671205.1. Classification (GTDB taxonomy): domain Bacteria; phylum Pseudomonadota; class Gammaproteobacteria; genus Thiopontia. Next base: position 1,278 of record JABHIC010000431.1, on the reverse strand, counting down.
ATGCAGCGACTCTGATTACCTATCATGGGCGAGAGGCTGACCTGGAGCTGGGTGGAAAACGGCTCTTTATGGTCCATTTTCCCAATTATGCTGAGGCTCTGGCGCTCACTGGGAAGTGGGATCTGATCTGCTGCGGCCATAACCATCGCTGCAAGATTGAATCTATCCCCCATGCAGCAGGGTCGGGAGCTACTTTAGTGGTCAATCCGGGCAGTGCATCGGGGATGGGGCGTATTCAACCCACCTATGCGCTGGGTGAGCTGGAGAGCATGAAGTTTGAGATCATCAAGATCTCTGAGCCGGATCTACCCCCCTATACACTCCACGAGTAGAATCCTAGCTTAAACCTAGACTAACGTCAGGTAGAAAAAGAGGAGCCACAACCGCAGGTGGTGGTTGCATTGGGGTTCTTGATCACAAAACGGGCCCCATCCAGCCCCTCATAGTAGTCAATCTCTGCTCCTGTCAGGTACTGCATACTCATCGGGTCAATCACCACCATCACTCCATCTCGCTCGACAGCTAGATCACCCTCCTCCACCTCCTCAGCAAAGCTGAACCCATACTGAAAACCGGAGCAGCCACCACCGCTGATGTAGACCCGTAATTTGAGCGCATCGTTACCCTCTTCCTCAATCAACCCCTTCACTTTCGCGGCGGCTGCCGCTGTAAAGATAACCGGATCACTCGTAGCCTCAACCTCTGATACTGCCTGACTCATCACCTTAACTCCAAACGGATGGGAGTCTCTAAAATAGACCTTTTCAGAGAATCCCTGATATCACTTCACACTATTGTTTTATTTCTGACTAATTTTGTCAACTTATTATGGCATCAGTGCCACATTTTCCAGCCCGGTCGTCTCCTCAAAACCAAACAGGATATTCATGTTCTGTACCGCCTGCCCGGAGGCACCCTTGACCAAATTATCAATCACCGATAGTATAACTATCTGATTACTATCTACCGGTTGATGGATAGCGATCCGACAAAAATTGCTCCCACGTACCGTACGGGTCTCAGGATGGGACCCAGCCGGTAGCACATCGACAAAAGGCTCACTCTGGTACCTCTCTTCATAAATCGACTGGATATCCGCAATCTCGGCAGTGGGGCGCATATAGAGGGTCGCATGAATCCCCCGAATCATCGGCACCAGATGAGGAACAAAAGTGAGACCCACTTCACTCTGACCGCTCATCCGCTCAATGCCTTGGCGAATCTCTGGCCAGTGGCGATGACCCGCCACCGCATACGCCTTAAAACTCTCCGAGGACT
>JABHIC010000430.1 GCA_018671205.1 Gammaproteobacteria bacterium | reverse complement strand
CCTTAAACAGGTCTGGACCAATCTGGACTGCACTCAGGGCTGGGACTGAGCTCCGATACAACCGTCCGCTTCCGGTATACTCTCCCCGTTTTCAACCCACCACCTTAGAGAGTTATCATGGGCCGCAGACGTCGTAAGCCACTTCCCCAGGAGCCAGTACAGGCCATCATTGAGTCCCTTGCCCACGATGGCAAAGGGGTCAGCCATAATGAAGAGGGTAAGGTTGCCTTTATCTCCGGCGCACTGCCTGATGAGGAGGTTCTCTACAAGCTGACGGGGCGGCGTCGCAGCTTTGATTCCGGTGAGGTGGTAGAGGTGTTACGCCCCTCTCCTGATCGGGTCGAGCCACCTTGTCCCCATTTCTCTGGCTGTGGTGGCTGCTCTCTTCAGCAGATGGAGCCGACAGCCCAAATTCACTTCAAACAGCAGACCCTGCTCGATAACTTTGAGCGCCTGGGGAGAGTGACTGCCGAAACGGTACGCCCTCCATTGACAGGCCCCAACCACAGCTATCGCCGCAAGGCACGCCTGGGTGTCCGTTATGTGCCCAAAAAAGGGGGAGCCCTGGTCGGTTTTCGTGAGAAATCGAGCGGCTATTTAACCGTTATGGACTCCTGTCGGGTACTGGTTCCTGCGGTTGGCGAACGTATTGGTGAGCTGCGTGAGCTGATCAATAGTCTGGAGCAGTGCAATAAGATTGCCCAGATTGAGGTAGCCTGTGATGATCAACAGTGTCTGTTGGTTTTCCGTAACCTGGAGCCGCTGCCGGAGGGGGATCTGGAGAAGCTGGATCAGTTTGGTAAGGCGACTCATCTCAAAATTTATCTGCAACCGAAAGGGCCTGATACGGTTGCGCCGTTGAATGATGATCATCAGACCACACTGCGCTACCACCTTGATCGGTTTGATCTCGATTTTCAGTTTCTACCGACCGATTTTACCCAGGTGAATGGAGCCATTAACCAGGAGATGGTTCCGCTGGCGGTTGAGCTATTGGCGCTGAGCCAGGATGATGAGGTGCTGGATCTCTTCTGTGGTCTGGGGAACTTCACCTTGCCTATTGCCCGTCAGGCGGCTCAGGTGGTCGGGGTAGAGGGTGAGCAGTCACTGGTCGAACGGGCCCGTGAAAATGCGGCCGCTAACCAGATCGACAATGCCCATTTCTATGCAGTGGATCTACAGGATGAGGAGAGTGGGGGCGTCTGGCTCAATGAGCGCTATAGCAAGGTGCTATTAGACCCCCCTCGTAGCGGGGCACTGGAGATTGTACAGAAAATGGGCAAGATCAGGCCACAGCGGATCGTCTATGTCTCCTGTAATCCGGCTACCCTGGCACGGGATGCCGATGAGCTGGTGAATAACCAGGGGTATCGCTTGGCCACGGCTGGTGTGATGGATATGTTTCCCCATACCGCCCATGTGGAGTCGATTGCACTGTTTATTCGGGAGTAGAGAGACCAGAACTCTTGTCTGGCTCTCCCTACTCCGTTATTACGGCTAGGAGAGCGTTAGCTTTTCTCCTGCCCCTTCCGGGCCCGACGTGCCACCCGGCGATAGCGGGGGTCAGTTGCTGCCAGTCCGCCACCGATAGCCATCAACAGTACCCCCATCCAGATCCACTGGATAAACGGTTTATAGTAGACCCGCATGGCCCAGGCGTTACTGTTATTGATCGGCTCTCCCATCGCGACATAGAGATCCCGGAACAGACCCTCATCAATGGAGGCCTCCGTCATTGGCATATTCTGTACGGTGTAGATTCGTTTTTCTGGATGGAGGGTAGCCACCTGTTGATCATTCTTATCATATACATAGACCAGCCCCTCCGTGGTGACGTAGTTGGGCCCCTGTTTCTCTACCAGCCCATCCAGTTGGAAGGTGTACCCCCCCGCATCCACCCGGCTACCCGGCTCCATCCGCACATCTTTCTCTACACTAAATGCGGTGGTGAAAGCGACTCCGAGGATGAATACCCCCATCCCGGCATGGGCCGCCAACATTGCGTAGTGGCTACGGGAGAGGGAACGTGCCCCCTGTAGAAAGTTGCCCTTACCCCTGGTCGAGCGGCTGATAAAGTCCTGGATCATCGTGATGAGAATCCAGACGGCTACTATCGCGCTCAGGCTCAACTGGATTGAGGTCTCACTGAAAATGAGATAGGGAAGCGCACCCCCGATAATCAGCGCAGCAATCAGTGCCGGACGCTGTACCTGCACAATACGACTGAGTCTGTCCGCCTTCCAGCGAATTACCGCGCTGATACCCATCAGGAAGGACATCGGCAACATAATGGGGACAAAAACGGAGTCAAAGTAGGGGGGGCCGACAGAGATTTTTCCCATCTCCAGGGCGTCCAGAATCAACGGGTAGAGGGTGCCGATCAGTACGGTGAGGGTAGCCACAACCAGCAGTACATTGTTGATCAGCAAGAGCGTCTCTCGGGAGGTGCTCTCAAATTGTCCGCCACCACGAATAGCGGGTGCTCTCCAGACATAGAGGGCAAGGGAGCCACCAATCACCACGCCAAGGAACATCAGGATAAAGACTCCTCGGGAGGGATCTGCGGCAAACGCATGGACAGAGACCAGTACCCCTGAGCGAACCAGAAAGGTACCCAGCAGGCTGAGTGAAAAGGTGAAAATTGCCAACAGTACCGTCCAGACCTTGAAGGCCCCTCTCTTCTCGGTCACGGCCAGAGAGTGGAGCAGGGCTGTGCCCATAAGCCACGGCATAAAGGAGGCGTTCTCTACCGGATCCCAGAACCACCAACCTCCCCAACCGAGCTCATAGTAGGCCCACCAACTGCCTAGCCCAATGCCCAGAGAGAGGAAAGCCCATGCCGCTGCGGTCCAGGGGCGGGACCAGCGGGCCCAAGTGGCATCCAGATGACCACCGATCAGGGCAGCTACCACAAATGCGAAGGGTACCGCAAAGCCGACATACCCCATATAGAGCATCGGAGGGTGAATGGCCAGACCAGGATCCTGGAGCAGTGGGTTGAGGTCTCGCCCATCCAGCGCGGCAGGAATCAGGCGATCAAAAGGGTTGGAGGTTAGTAGCAGAAAGAGCAGAAAACCGATCCCTACCAGCCCCAATACGGCAATGGCACGGGAGGTGAGGGGGGCGGGGAGGCTCTTGCTAAACCAGGTGACTGCGGCCCCCCAGAGGCTGAGCATAAAGGTCCAGAGTAGAAGCGACCCCTCATGTCCCCCCCAGATGGCACTGATTTTATAGATCAGTGGAAGCTGGGAGTTGGAGTTCGTGGCGATATAGCGCACGGAGAAGTCATCCTGTACGAAACTGATACCCAGCAGAATGATCGCCATAGAGAGAAAGAAAAATTGCGCCTGTGCAGCTGGACGAGCCAGTGCCATCCAGTTGGCGATCCCTCGCTGTGTACCGATTAAAGGGAGGGTGGCCTGAATCACCGTAACGGCGAGTGCAACCATTAAGGCGAAATTTCCTAGCTCTGGAATCATTAACCCTTCTCCCCGGTTGCCTGCTCTGTACCCTGCGTAGCCTTCATCTCTTCGATCCCTTTTTTATGGCCGGCCTCTAACGCCTCAGCTACCTCGGGTGGCATATAATTTTCATCATGTTTGGCCAGCACCTCATCCGCAACAAAGAGGCCACTACTGTTCAGTTTTCCAAGCGTAACAATTCCCTGACCCTCACGAAAAAGGTCGGGAAGGATGCCGGTATAGGCCACGGTGACCGACTCTGCCTGATCCGTCACGTCAAAGTGGACCGTCAGCCCCTCATCGCCATCTCGCTTGAGGCTCCCACTCTCTACCAGTCCACCAAGGCGGAAGGTGTGGTTGAGAGGGGCCTCACCCGCAGCAACCTGAGTTGGGCTGTAGAAGAGGTTAATGTTCTCATTCAGTGCCTTCATCATTAAAGTGGCCGCGCCGCTGACACCAGCCACGATGACCAAAACCAGTAGTAGCCGCTTCTTTCTTTTAGGGGTCATGGATTTTCTCTATTTTTCTATCTGTTTATGTTGGTCGATCAACAGGCTATTCATTCGACTCTTGACGAATTTTCCGCTGAATATTTTTTCGTGCCTCACTCGCACTGCGCATTGCACCCAGAAGGTTCAGCAATAGCACAACCAGGGCGATGCCGTAGGCGGCCAGTAGGTAGCTGGTATGGTCGCGGATATTGAGCGCTGCGATTGAGCGGGCCTCAATCTGCTGCCCGTGCGCTATCGGCTCAATACCCTGACTCTGCACCAGGTTACCTCTGACCTCTGCCCCCCAGTGGGTTCGTAACTGCTGGGGCAGGTTACCGGAGAAGGTAACCATTGTCTGGCTTGACTGGTCTGACAACAGGATGCGGTGCTGGTTCCCTTCGGAGTGAATGGAGCGAACCTCTCCCCGAACCAGAACCTCCCCTGTGGCCGTAGTGAGTTGGCTGGGAGAGAGAATGGTCTCCTTCTCCGTCGTGGTGACGTGGTATCCGATTGCGGCAACCACCAGCAGAGGGATAAGGGTATGGGGTAAGCGTAGCTGAATGGTGGGAAGGTCACGCACCCAGTTGCCACGTGAATCCTGCTCCAGAGTTAACCCGCGTGCCCGAATCAGTGTGACCAGGGCAAAAAACAGGGAGAGTGCAATCATCATCGTTAACATCGAGGTGAGCATGGTCCCCTCCATAGAGGGTTTGGCGATCTTGGAGATCGTGGCTCCCTGGTGGAGGGTATTCCACCACTCAACCGAGAAGTGGATGATGGGGATATTAACGACCCCCACCAGTGCCAGAACCGCACTGGAGCGGGCGGCATTCTGACGGTCATCCATCGCCGCACGTAGTGCCATATAACCAAAGTAGAGAAACAGCAGGATCAGCTCCGAGGTGAGGCGGGCATCCCACTGCCACCAGGTTCCCCAGGTCGGTTTACCCCAGATCGAGCCGGTGACCAGGGCCAGAAAAGTAAAGGCAGCTCCAATGGGCGCGGCAGCGGCGGCAATGGTGTCGGCCAGTTTGATGCGCCAGATCAGAAAAATGGCCCCGGAGGTCGCCATGACCATATAGATCATCATCGAGTTGGAGGCGGCGGGGACATGCAAAAAGATGATCCGGTAGCTCTCTCCCTGCTCCGAGTGGGTGGGCGCGAGTGCAAAGCCGACATAGAGCCCGAGAATCATCAGCCCTAGTGCAGAGGCCGCAATCCATGGCAGGAGCGCGCCAGACATCGCATAGAAGTGTTTGGGAGAGGAGAAGCGGTAGATAAAGTTGGGTAGTTTCATGAACAGGGTGTTTCACGCAAAGGCGTAATAGGTTAGGTTTTTATGAGGTAGGCCAGAACGGATATTATCTCGTACAAGGATGCGCTGAGGCAAAGATAAAAAACATCGGGGGATAATCAGGGGATAAGATCTGCTCATGGTTCTGTTTGCCCGATACTTAGCTGGTGCTGATCCGAATGGAAGCAGCGGTAGCCAGTGGTGAGAGGGAGAGGGTCAACAGCAGCAGGGCTCCCAGCACATAGAGGTAGCCATCCACAGGTAGACCCGCAGCCGCCTCATTGACGGCCAGTGCGCCAAAGATGAGAACCGGGATAAAGAGTGGGAGTACCAACAGAGAGAGCAGTACCCCCCCCCGTTTCAGCCCCACCGTTAAACCCATGCCGATGGCCCCGACCAGGCTGAGAATAGGGGTTCCCAGTGCCAGTGTAATCACCAATGTTTTCATCGCCTCACTAGGGAGGTAGAGCAGAACACCGAGCAGGGGGGCAATAAAGAGTAGTGGTAGTCCGGTAATCAGCCAGTGGGCCAGAATTTTGGCCAGAACCAGAACCGAGAGAGGGTGGTGGCTCAGGGTGATCTGCTCCAGTGAGCCATCCTCAAAGTCCGAGCGGAACATGCTATCCAGGGAGAGCATGGCAGAGAGCAGGGCGGCTACCCAGATGATGCCGGGAGCAATGGTCTCAAGGATGGAGGGGGCGGGGCCCACACCGAGGGGAAAGAGGGAGACCACAATAATGAAAAAAAGTAGTGGATTGGCCAGCTCACCACGATGGCGAAAGGCGAGCGTCAGATCTCTCTTGAGTACCTGGAGGAATACGTGGGTGAGTGTGTTGTCTGGGCGGTCGCTCATTGGTCACCTCTATTACTGTTGCAGGCAAACTCTTCAAGGTTGAGAGAGCGGTAGTAGGGTTCATTGACCTTCAGTGGGTGGTGGGTGGTCAGGATGATGGTTCCCCCCTGAGTAACATGCTCCTCAAAAATGGTCTCGATCTCGGCGATTCCCTTACGGTCGAGTGCGGTAAAGGGCTCATCCAGTACCCAGATGGTTGCATCTGTCGCCAATAGTCGAGCCAGAGCGACCCTGCGGTTCTGTCCTGCAGAGAGGTGACGACAGGGGATATCCTCAAAACCGGCCAGAGAGAGTCGGGCCAGAATTTCGTAGAGGTCACTCCCCTCTTTGGGGGTAGAGAGAGCCTGGGCAAACTGTAGGTTCTCCAGTGCGCTCAGTTCACCCTTGGTTCCGTTGTGGTGGCCGAGATAGGCAGACTCAGCGTAAAATTCGGCGCGATCCTCGTTGATATCCGTGCCACGCCATAAGATCTGCCCCTCGCTGGGTAGCATAATGCCACATAACAGCCGTAACAGGCTGGTCTTCCCGCATCCATTACGGCCCTCAATCTGAAGGATCTTTCCTGCGCCAATTTCGAGATTGAGGTGGCTGAAAAGCAGCCGGTTCCCCCGTATACACTCCAGGTCTACGGTAACCAGCCCCACTGTGGGCCTGTTATTTGATTGCAAGGTATCCTTCCCCATTTCGACCCCTCTACGGGAGTCTCTTATTTCCTGATGAGGCGGCATTCTAGCATAAGTTGTTGCGTTGAAAACGGCTACTCCGGCAACCCTTAATGGATTGGGGAAACCAACGGTAGAACCTTAGCGACGAAAAGGGCTACGTAACTCCTGTTGTAGTGCGATCAGTCGATTGGAGATGTCATTGACCTTTTTACGGATAGATGCCATCTCCTCATGTACATCATTCTGAATCATCTGAACATTTCTGGAGGATTTGCTCAGGTCAGTGCCCATGCGTCCTACCCCTTTGACGATATCCGAAAAGCCGCCATTGAGCCGTTCAATTCCCCGACGGTTCTCCTCTGCCGTTGCGATTGCCTTATCCACTTTTTTGCTCAGTTGAACAATCGCCTTCTGCTGGGTTCGGTTCTGCTCACTGATGTCATAGACCATCTTGAAAAGGAAGATCGCTGCGACCACCAGGAAGAGTCGAATGGGTAGTGGGGTCTGAAATGTGGGCGTGACAGCGGCTGCTACCGGTCGCTCTTCGCTCTCAGGGGATGGTGTCTCATCCTGATGAGGATGATCCTGCTGTGGGTTGTCGGTACGTTCACTCATCCCTCTGACTCCTCGTCGGCCTTCTGTTGTGCCTCAGCACGCTGGTACCACTGCTGTGCCAATGCGCTATCTTTCTCAACCCCATCCCCCGAATCATAAATCATCCCCAGGGTGACCATTGAGCCAGAGAGCCCCTGATCGGCTGCTCTGGTGAACCAGTGGATGGCCTGTGAAAGGTCACGTTCGGTACACTCACCCTGGTAATACATGAAGCCGAGACTATGTTGTGCAAAGGGGTGATTCTGTTCGGCGGCATGGCTCATCATCTGAAAAGCTCTCTCCTCATTCGGACTCCAGATCAGACCGTTCTGGTAAATGATGGCAACACGAAACAGCGCCTCGGGGACTCCCTGGTCAGCCAGAGGAGACAGATGTTGCATGGCCAGAGAGAAATTTTTGGTTTCAAAGGCGGCGAGCCCATCGGCCAGATGGAAACTTTCAGTTTCAGACATGATTGTTACTACTCCATGGTTTCATTAAAGCCAATATAGCAAAGATTGGCGAGGCGCTGTACCCTTTGGGGCTGTTCGATTTATGGCAAGGAGTGGTGAGATGGAAAGGTTGGCAATTATTGGTGGCACCGGGTTGGAGCAGATGGAGGGGGTTGTGGGCGGCGGCGGCCATACACCAGAGACGCCATACGGCCCTCCCTCATCCCCTCTGATAGAGGTGGAGTGGGGTGGGGCAGCACTGATCTTTCTCTCTCGTCATGGTGAGGATCACTCCATACCGCCACATGGGATCAACTACCGGGCCAATATCTGGGCGCTGCAACAGTTGGGTGTGTCATCCATTGTCGCCGTAGCGGCGGTTGGGGGAATAGGTGAGGCGATGGTGCCGGGGCAGGTGGCGATCCCTGATCAGCTGATCGACTATACCTGGGGACGGGAGCATACCTTCTTTGACGGGCCAGAGGTGGAGCATATCGATTTTAGCTGGCCCTACTGTGCAACCCTGCGTAGCCAGCTGCTACAGGCAGCGAGCGTTGCCGGGGTCAGTGTGGTGGATGGAGGCACCTACGGAGCCACTCAGGGCCCTCGTCTGGAGAGTGCGGCAGAAATCAGGCGAATGGAGCGTGATGGCTGTGATTTGGTGGGGATGACCGGCATGCCAGAGGCCGCGCTGGCCCGGGAGCTGGGACTCTGTTATGCCAGTTGTGCGGTCTCGGCCAACTGGGCAGCAGGGAAAAGTGACCATGAAATTACGATGGATGAGATCAGCGAAAATCTGCAGTCAGGGATGGTGGATGTGCAGTCGGTTCTGCGTCAACTTGCCCAGGATTATTTTCAGGGCAGCTCTAAAAATGGACTACCCAAAAAATAGTGGGGTGAGTGGTTTGATCATCGATCTCCATGGGGCGGAGTGATCTTGTGGTGGCAGGGCGATGATCGGTTCTGTTACCCACTCTTGTGCGGAATTTAGGTTATTCAGGTTGGAGGTATCTTTTTTATTCAGTATGATAAGATATATAGTTAAACCTCTATCAAGGATTGCCTGACGGGCCAGAAGAAGTTGATTGATGGCTCCCAGACGATCCTCAGTAACCAGAATCAGAGGGAGTTGGAGGGCTGTAGCCAGATCGGCATTGAGTGCCTGTTGCGCAATCGGGGAGTAAAATCCTCCCGCGCCCTCCACCAATAACAGTGTGTCATCCTGGTCTGTCGTAGTGCTGCAGGCCTGAATCAACTGCTCCAGAGAGAGGGGGGTTCCGGCCTCGCGGGCGGCCTGCTCAGGAGAGGCGACTGCCTCAAAGCGGTAGGGGGTGATGGTCTCCAGAGAGTCGCTACTCCGGCTGGCACGTCTGAGCAGACTGCCATCCCGGGGAAAGAGTCTCTCCCCCTGAGTATCAGGCAGACAGCCGGACTCGACCGGTTTACGGGGAGAGACAGAGAAGCCCCGTTCTGTATAGAGAGCAGCGATGGCAGCAGCAACCTCACTCTTACCGACTCCGGTATCGGTTCCGGTAATAAAGAACCCCTGTGGCACGATTAGGTTCCTTCGTGGTCTTTATTGAGTGAGTCGCTCCATCGCCTCACGGTATTTGGCAACCGTATTCTCAACCACCTCGTCGGGGAGTTCAGGGCCGGGTGCCTTTTTGTCCCAATCCAGTGTCTCCAGGTAGTCACGGACATACTGTTTGTCAAAGCTGGGGGGGCTGACTCCAGGCTGATACTGATCTGCCGGCCAGAAACGGGAGGAGTCGGGGGTCAGTACCTCATCAATCAACACCAGATTACCCGCCTCATCCAGACCAAACTCAAATTTGGTGTCGGCGATGATGATGCCACGCTCCAGTGCATAGGCGGCGGCCTCATTATAGAGTTGCAGGCTGACATCACGCACCTGCTCCGCTAACGGCTGCCCCAGTAGCTTGACGGTGTGGCTGAAGTCGACATTCTCATAGTGAGCGTCCACTTCGGCCTTGGTTGAGGGGGTGTAGAGTGGCTCTGGCAGCTTGTCGGCCTGCTGTAACCCCTCGGGTAGCTCAATACCGCAGATTGCACCACTACGTTGGTAATCCTTCCAGCCAGAGCCGATGATGTACCCGCGCACAATTGCCTCAATGGGGAGTGCCTTGAGACGGCGCACCACAATGGCATGATCCTGAATCGGTTCCCGCTCTGCGGGGTCGGGCAGTGCCTGTTCCAGAGTGATCTCAGCGAGGTGGTTGGGGATGATCTTTTTTGTCTGTTCAAACCAGAAGTTGGCCACTGAGGTTAATACTGCACCTTTGCCAGAGATGGGGGTTGGCAGGATGACATCAAAAGCAGAGATGCGGTCGGTGGTGATGATCAGCATATGCGCTGCATCAACCTCATAGATGTCACGTACCTTACCTTTGTGGATCAGGGGCAGGGAGGTGATATGGGTCTCAAAAACGGTATTCATAGTGTTCTTATCGCCTATAGATAAAATAGAGTCTTGGCACGGTTGCCGTAGCCTGAATAATAACATGACTGTTTTGATATCTCTTCAGGGCACCTCTAAAAATGCACAAACCCGGAGCGGGGAAAAGCAGTTTTTATAAATATATTTCTATGCTATTGTGGCCCCGTTTCAGGTTTGAACTCTGTTGTGTCGGTATGATAGATAGGGTTTTTAAGGGGAGATAGTTGATGAGCGGGGGAGTGATAGAAGAGGAGATCCGGGCGGCCAAAAAAATGATTGCGGCTGTGGATATTCCGGAAATGCCTGAGGCACTCACTCAGTTTCAGACAGAAATGCGCTCTGACTCCCCTGACATGGAGCGGCTTGCCGAGATCATATCAACCGACATTACACTCTCTGGAATGGTGCTGCAGTTGGTTAACTCAGCGAAGTATGGTCTACCCTCAAAAATCAGCTCTATCCAGCGGGCGGTTGTGGTTCTGGGGTTGAGTACAATGAGGAATGTGATCCTCTCTGCGGCTCTGCGTAATACCTTTGCACCGGGTAGCGAGTTTCAAGAGCTGTTTTGGGATCAAGCGAACGCCTGTGCAAAAGCCGCAGAGGCGATGGCGCACTCTATCGAGGGGGTCTCACCGGATGACGCCTTTGCCATAGGCCTTTTTCATGATGCGGGTGCCCTGGTGTGTGAACGGTCTCATCCCCGTTACCCGGAGGTGTTCAGACATGCCCACTCCGCGATTGATACAATTTTGGGTGTTGATCGCAAAATGTTCAAGACAACCCATATCGTGATCAGTCATCAACTGGCAAAGAACTGGAATCTTCCTGACCATGTCTGTCAGGCTATTTTGCTCAGCCACGTGGTCGGATGTGATGAGGATGTAGATGATCCTGCAGTTCGTGCCCTGACCGCCATTATAAAGGCCTCTAACTATGTGGTTGGAACCGTGCTCTACCCAGAGATAGCACCCAAACAGGAGGGGGAACAGGCCTTCTCCGGTTCACTGGAGGAGCTGATGGTTGATGAGAGCCTGATTGAGGAGATTAGGTATGACGTGCAGAGGTTCCTCTCTGTATAGCCCTTTATAGAGATAGACCTTTGGGATTACACTTTTGGTGAGGGAAAGGTTACGCTGATCTCCAGCCCATCCGGCGCACTACAATTTTTTAGCACAATAGATGCCTGATGAATGTCGGCGATCTGCCTGGTGATGGATAGCCCCAGTCCACTCCCGCTGACGCTGCTGTTGTTACGATAGAAACGTTCAAAGATCTGCTGCTGTAACTCCTCCGGGATTCCCGGTCCGGTATCGCGAATGGTGACCTGGCTCTGTTGTCTGGAGGAGGGTAGTGTGACAGTGACGGAGCCCCCTGATGGGGTATAGCGGATTGCGTTATCGATCAGGTTACGAAATAGTGTGGAGATGAGCTCCCTGTTTCCATCAATTTTCGCAACCTCTTCCCGCTCATCACCCTCCAGCTTTAGTTGGATGCCCGCCGAGCTGGCCTGATGAGCAAGAATTTCCATGTTCTCTTTCAGGATCTGAGTCAGGTTAAGAGAGCTGGTGTTGGTGTCCAGTGGGTTGGCTCCATCTACTCTTGCCAATGTCAATAGCTGTTCCACCAGATGGGTGGTACGGTCAACTCCAGAGAGGATCTGCCTCAGGGCATGTGTGCGACGCTCCAGGTTCTCTTCATTGCGAGCGACCTCTGCATGGATACGGATGGCTGCCAGCGGGGTGCGCAGCTCATGGGCTGCATCGGCTGTAAAACGGCGCTCTTTATCGATAGAGTGCTGTAGCCGAATAAAGAGGCGGTTAAGGGAGTGGATCAGTGGCTTCAGCTCCCTGGGAGCGTCCTCGATCTCCATCTCCCCCAGTTTGCGGCTGTCGCGTTCGGTGAGCTCTTGGGTGATTCCGGTAATGGGGTAGAGCCCCCAGCGAACAGACCACCAGATCAGTAGTGCCAATATTGGGAGGCTGGTCAGGGTATATTCAAGCAGATACTCGCTCACTTCGTGCACGAGTTCACTGCGCATCTCCATTAACTCTCCGACATGGATGACTGCCTGAGGGTGGAGGAGACTGAAGGTTCTCCACCTCTCTCCGTCAATGAGCCGGTTTTCAAACTCACCCACTCGGGTAGAGAGGTGTTGATCCGGGGCGTGAGGGGATTTCAGTAGCAGGTTATTTTCCATATCGGTGATCTGGAAGGCGATCTTGTGTTCATAGTGGTGAAACTGCTGGGCAATCTCATTCAGTGGATAAGCGCCAATCCGCTGCCAGCGGTGCTCTGTACGTTCACCAATCTCTCCCTGAACCAGAGTGATGAGAAGTTTGGAGAGCTGTACCAGGTTGGCATCAAATACCTCTTCCGTCTCATGTCGGATCTCTTCCTGGATGACATAACCAGCCACCAGCCAGAGGGTGGTGACTGAACCCAATAGCAGGATCAGCAGCCGTTGTTGCAGAGAGGGTTTGCCAAACATAAATTACTCTGGGGGGCTGGGAAGTTGATAGCCGACACCACGCACGGTATGAATGGTGCGCTTGCCCAACTTTTTCCTCAAATGGTGAATATGAACCTCAATCGTATTGCTCTCGGCACCACTTTCCCAGCCATAGAGGCTCTCCTCCAGATGCTCCTTGGTGGCGATACGACCGTTGTGGTTCATTAAAATTTCCAGAATGGAGAATTCATGGTGTGTCAGCTCTACAGGCTGACCCTCCTGGGTTACGCTACGTGACGCGGGGTTCAGGGTGATGTTGCCGTAGTGCTGTTGTGGAGTGGCATCTCCGGTACGGCGGCGGTGGATGGCACGTAATCGTGCAGCGAGCTCACTCAGGTCAAAGGGTTTGGTGAGATAGTCATCGGCCCCGTTGTCGAGCCCATCAATCCGATCCTGCAGGACATCTCGCGCAGTAAGAATCAGGATAGGGGTGTTGTCTTTCTGCGAGCGAATCTTCTTCAGGATATCCATACCATCCACTCCGGGGAGTCCGAGATCCAGTACGATCAGTTCAAATTTATCGCTGCGGATCGCCTTGAGAGCCTGTTGACCCTCCCTAATCCACTCGACACAGTAGCCTACCTGAGTCAGTCCGGCAGCCAGCCCATCCCCCAACAGCGGATCATCCTCAACCAACAACAGTCTCACTGTTTCGCCCCCCCTCAATCATCCCAGCGCCCGAAACCGGGAATGTGTACTTGATGTTCATTGAATGATCCCTCAGAAGCCCCCGTATGGCAACGTTCGCATTGACTCAATGAGCCGATTTTCGGATTGTTGACCACAAGGTGGCGGGGAATCTCATCGTGTTCATGGCGAAATGAACGGGTCTTGGTGATCCGTATGGGTGCCTCCTCCCCCTTTTTCTTCCAGAACGGGTACCAGCGGCGGGATGAGCTGTTCTGGGTCAGAAAGTGAAGGATCTCCTGTTGCTCATTCGGCTCTAATTCTGCGCTCTCTCCGAAATGATTTCCGAGTGAAAGCATGATTTGGTTCCAGGATGCCTTGCCGAGAAAGCGAGGTGGATAGGCGAGATGGCAACTACCGCACTCCTGTTTATATTGTTCCAGCGCAGCCCCCTGTTGGGGATAGGAGCGATGATGTTCTCTCTCATCATCACCGAGTACGCTGGTGGAGAGGAAGAGGAGTGGAATCATCAGGTGGATGATGGGTTGGTTGAGTGACTGTTTCATACTTTTTCCCTGTAGGTTATGAGCTGTATTGAGGAGCGGGAGAGTGTAGCGGGGCAACCTTAAGATGACCTTAGTCCTGTGAACCAAAACTCAAATGAGATGCTCGGAACGGAAAAAAGGTGTGAGCATCACGCTGTGGTATCCGTTAACGTATTGACCATGCCCTGAATCTTCAGGGCAATCTCCCTCTGCTCCTCCTCTGCACTGGAGCCGTTAACAATGCCTGCTCCGGCATAGAGGGTGGCACAATCTTCCTCAACCATAGCGCAGCGTAGCAGGACATAGATCTCTCCATCCCCCTGTGGGGTGATCCAGCCTGCACCACCACAATAGTAGCCACGATGGCTATTATGGTGTTGTTGTAACCACTTTAGGGATGTGGGTTTGGGGGTGCCACAGATGGCGGGGCTCTGGTGTAGCGCCTCTATCAGTTCAAACAGGTTGCTACCGGGGCTGAGCTGACCCCTGATTGGGGTCAGTAGGTGCTGGATATTTTCCAGTTTGTGGATGGTCGGGGGGGCGCTGGCTTCAAGTGTGGTGCAGTGGTGCTGTAGTTGCTGCTGAATGAAGTCAGAGACCAGCTGATGTTCATGTTGTAGTTTGGGGTCATTGAGTAGATGCTCCTCCAGCTGTTGCTCCTGCTCGGAGCTGTTACCACGGGGAAGGGTACCCGCCAGTGCCTCAGTCTCAATTTGTTGCTCCTCTTTTCTTAATAGCTGTTCCGGGGGGGCAGCAAACCACTTTTTTCCTCTCTCGCTAAAGAAGAGTTGAACCCCGCGCCGATTCCGCTGCTCCAGCCCTCTTAGCGCGGGTAGCAGGGGGAGGGGTTGGGATAGCTGGAAAGGTTGGGCAGTTCCCCATACGACCTTCTCAATACCCCCCTGCCGAATCGTATCAATAGCCTGCTGAAGAGCGGGTAGATGCTGCTCTCTGCTGTGCAGTGGAGTGAGTGTCTGTGGGGCGCTGTTCTGGTGTTCACCATTCAGCAGCTTTTGCAGGGTGGCGAGGTCATCCTCCCACTGCGCCAGAATCTCATTGGGGGGGGTACCATCAATGGGGTGGGAGAGGGTGATGAGCTGATCCCCTTTGGTGTTGATCAGTTGCAGTCGTGGCAGCCGTAACAGGGTGTTGGAGAACCCCTGCCACTCATTTGACATCGGATCCTGTTCCGAGAAGGCGTATTGGAAGAAGAGGCGCGGGGAGTGTCCCGATGCCTCTGGATCGATATGAGACCAGTGTGACTGTAGCTGCTCAAAGTGGTGACGGGCCTGTTGGAAACGTGCCTCACCGGAAAGCGTTGCAGACCAGGCGACCCCCAGCCCTACTGCACGGAACGCTGCTCTTCCGTTGTACCAGTAGACGCCCTCATCCGGTAGCAGGGGGGTGCTGAAGGGGCGTTGATGGAAAGGGAGGGTGATACTGAGGGTGGTGGTCTCAGAGTGAGGGTCATCAAAGAAGAGATCCAGCTCCAGCGCAAGCTGCTCAATTATGATCATGGCCGCTTTTATGGTCTGCGTTTATAGGGAGTGAAGTCGGGCGGACGTTTCTCATTGAAGGCGTTACGCCCCTCTTGCCCCTCTGCGCTCATATAGAAGAGGGCGGTGGCGTTTCCGGCTAACTCCTGAACTCCGGCCACTCCATCGGTATCGGCATTGAACCCCGCCTTCATCAGTCGCAGCGCGGTGGGGCTATGCTCCAGTATCTGTCGGCACCAGTTGAGTGTCTCCTGCTCCAGTTGGTCGTGAGGTACTACCGTGTTGACTAACCCCATCTGCTCGGCCTCCGCAGCGCTGTATTGACGGCAGAGGAACCAGATCTCTTTCGCTTTTTTCAACCCCACAGTACGGGCGAGGATACCGGCGCCCAGTCCGGCGTCAAAGCTGCCCACTTTGGGGCCTGTCTGTCCAAATATCGCACTGTCTGAGGCAATCGAGAGGTCACAGATTAACTGGAGTATCTGCCCCCCCCCAATCGCATAGCCATTAACCATCGCCACCACAGGCTTGGGCAGGGTACGGATCTGCCGTTGCAGGTCGAGGACGTTGAGCTGCTCTCCCCCCTGTTGATCCCTGTAGCCACTCTCTCCCCGAATTTTTTGATCCCCTCCTGAACAGAAGGCTCGCTCACCGGCACCGGTAAGGATGATGACACCTATCGCAGGGTCAAGGTGAGCCTGCTGGAAGGCCATCATCAGCTCATTGACGGTCTCTGGGCGGAAGGCGTTATGAACCTGAGGGCGGTTCATGGTGATCTTGGCGACCCCCCCCATCGTGGCGTAGCGGATATCCTGATAGTTCTGTTTGGCTTCAATCCACTTAATCATCCTGGAACCCTCGGTTAAGGCCTTGCATCGACTTTCGTGATTCAACTGAGGGTTTGGGGATCATAGTGGAGAGTCTCGGTGGTGCGGGTGACTATTAATTTTTAGAGGTGCCCTAATGCCCATTCTATCAGCTTGGTTTGGGATAATTTTGCCGGAAACGAAAATTTTGCCTTGTGCAGAGAGCCAAGCAGCAGCAGGGAGACTCGGCGTAACACGATGAATCTCTCTTCACTCTGTTAGAATGGAGAGGTGATGACAAAGCAAAATAGGAGAAGGGGAAATATGGCTAGCACAGTGGATGAAAACAATCTGGTCTGGGTCGATCTGGAGATGACCGGTCTGGATCCGGAAGAGGATACGATTATTGAGATTGCGATGGTTGTGACAAATGCCAATCTGGAGATTCTTGCTGAGGGGCCTGTTTTTGCGATTCATCACCCCGAGGCGGTGATTGAGGCGATGGATGAGTGGAATACCAAAGCTCATGGCGAATCAGGGTTGGTCCAGCGTATACGAGAAGAGGGTGTATCCATGCAAGAGGCAGAGCAGAAGAGCCTGGAATTTATGCGCCAGTATGTGCCAGAGAGAGTCTCCCCAATGTGCGGGAATAGTATCTGTCAGGATCGTCGTTTTATGGCAAAGCAGATGCCAGAGCTGAAACACTATTTTCACTATCGCAATCTGGATGTCAGTACCTTGAAAGAGTTGGCAATGCGTTGGAAACCGGCACTGCTTGATCATTTCGAGAAGAAGGGTGCGCACACAGCATTGGCAGATATTCGGGAGTCAATTGATGAGATGAGGTTCTACCGGGAACACTTTATTCAGCTGTGACTGCCCGCCTGCCTCTCT
>JABHIC010000429.1 GCA_018671205.1 Gammaproteobacteria bacterium | reverse complement strand
GCATGATGAGCGCATCTGCGGAATTGTCTACACCAACCACCCCCAGACCCCCTCAATGGTCAAAATTTACGACCCCAACAACCTCGGGATCTCTTGTGGTTCCAGTGAAAACCCGCCCCTGCCGGGTTGGGTACTCTCGCGACAACCGCCTATTGATCTTCAACCGACAGACATTCTTCCCGGCAACCGTAAACGGTGGTGGCGATCCATCTTTTCATGAGTCATGAGCGACCAAAAGCGCACCATCAACGCGGAGGATGCCGCGCTGTTTCAGGAGATGACTCAGGGGGTACGTCCACTCAACCCACAAAACAGGGTTGATCTCTCCTCTCAACGTCTCTCTCCCGATAGCAGACCGGCTCACAAAAGAGAGATGGAGAGCCTGCCGCCTCCCTGGTTCTCTGAAGCAGCAGATCTGAACCCATCCTCTCTCCCGGTAGGTGCCGAGGAGATACTCTTCTTCGCACGAGGGCAACTCTCTCACGCCACTTTGCGCCGACTGAGACGAGGCGAACTCTGTTCTGACCTTGAACTGGATCTACACGGGCTTACTACCGCACAGTCCACTAAGGAGTTGAGCCAGCTGATCCACCAGACAGGCCAGAGGCAGCGCTGCTTTCACCTGATTCATGGCAAAGGGCAACGTTCATCGGAACAGATCCCCATACTGAAGAGTTATCTCAATCAGTGGTTACGTCAACGACCAGAGGTTCTTGCCTTCTGTTCCGCACGACAAAAGGATGGCGGGGCTGGGGCTCTTTATGTGCTACTGAAGCGTAACCGGTAAACGCAATAGGGTATTTAGGCAAAGAGATCAATACGGGCATCCAAGGCATAACGCAGAGCGGTAAGGTCTTCGGCATCTCGATCATCTTCCAACAAATTGTGAAGATTTGAGAATAATTTTTTCTCCATCGCCTCTATTTTTTTGACCTGCTCTGCCGCTCTCTCTTGCTCAATCCGTGCCTCCCGCGCCTCTCGTTTGGCTTTGAGCATCTCTTCTCGCTCTTTTCTGGCCGCCTCAAGCTTCTCTTCCCGCTCCTTCCGCTCTTCCTCCACTCTACCCCTCTTATTATCCGGCTGACCCTCTTTGAGGGATTCGGTTGAGCCACTCTGAGTGGTAGGTATTGGTGTTGGTGTTGAACCCGTTGCTCGCTGCTGGGATGAGGCAACCAGCCTGCTTTCTGTGCCACTCTCTTGAGCGACGGCTACTCGCCTCTGAACCTGAACCCGCTCTTCACCCTTAACAGCGGCGTCACGGGGCTGCTGCAACCTGTTTACGGGGGGCTGTGGTGACGATTGAAGTGAAACCGTTGTCATAATGTTAAGTTTAGCAGCATCCCCTTAAATCTCAAATGATCACCCTCTAGGTGGCTGTCCCCATAAAAAAAGCGTCCCGGAGTAACCGAGACGCTTTTTAGCTAGTCGGCGTCTATCCAGATTTTAATGGGTCGCCTCTTGTGAACGGGGGTTTTCATCAACATAGCGGGCATATCGTTCCGCAAATAGCTGTGTATTGCTTTGTGAGAAGAGGTGCGCATAGATCATCGGAATCGCCCCAACATCGCGCAACTCTTTTAGGTCATCTCCGCTTAACGCATCAAACCGCTCACCATCCACCATCATCATGCCCGTCAGGCTCATCAGGTGTCCCTGGCTATCTTTCAGCTCAAGATTAAACTCTTTGAATAACCCTTTCTCCTCCATCAAAGCGCAGGCCCTTACCGTCTGCCCCCGCTCTCCCTGAAACACCTGCAACAAGTTGATATATTGCTGTAAAAAAGGGGTTGCCTCTCCCTTCTCATCAAACAACGACTCTCCCTCGACACCACTCAGTACATCCTCATCCAGAATCAGCCCTAACGGAGTTTCCTCTGTCGCCTCATCAGAAGAGGCATCATTGACGGCACCTCCCCCACCTGCCAGCTCAGCAAGGCCAAAGGGGTATCTTCTGATATAGGCGGGGATGTAACGGGCATCCCATGAGCCATCCTTGCGCACATAGACATTTTCACCCTGACGCATTCCTAGGATTGTAATCGGTACCACCTCACCATCGGTTCCCTTTGTAAAGGTGACCACATACTCCTTACAGGCCTCATAAAGCTCAGGAAATGAGAGGTAGCAGGTAAAACCATCCGCAAAATGGTAGTTACCAATCAACTTTACTTTTGCATCTGCATGAGATGCTGTATCCAGCAATACGGGCATTCCCCGGAACATCGGAGGCTTTACAATCTCTTTACTCTCTTCACTCATTTTCAATCCTTTGACAAAACAGAACCACTCAAAATTGCGAACCATCCACTATCTGCAATAAAAACATAATTATATAGAATATTGATGTTGGTTGCCACACCTCACCACGGTATCATTGCCCGCCATGTTTTCCACAAGAGCCCATAAAAACAGTAGCCCCCACGAATGGATTATGATCCGTGGCTCGGTCATGCGTAGCAGTGGTTCCCCTTCAGCGCTTAAACTTGCGGATATCACAACGAGTCAACTCCCCTCTCCGGCCACTCTGATCGCCCCCAACCAGTGGTTCTGTGCAACCAGCCTGAACCTTCCCCCTCTCGGAGCCGAACAGATACACCGCGCTACCCTATTACAGAGGGAGTCACTGTTCCCAGGCTACGAAAACCCTCTGTTACTCGATACATTTTCGACTTCCGAACACTCTGCCGAGAATAGTGAGGAAAATACCCCGGCGACAATCGCCCTTTGGCTAGATGCCAACAGTGCGGATCAACTTTACCAAAACCTTGATGAATCGGCCATTCAGCTCAACGCTATCCTCCCCCGTGCCGTTGCGCTGCTGGCTGGTCAGGCCACCGGTCAAACCGCTGCTCTCCTTGACCAGGATGAGGATAGTTTTACCCTTGTTGCATGGGATGGTCAAACATTGAGCCACTGGCTGCAGATGAGTCGTAGCGACATGAATCATCCCACTTTCAAGGCCGAGTGGAACAGCCAGGTTGATGCCATGCGAAAGCAGTTTGATCTGTTCTTCGAAATCTCAACGAAGAGGGCGTGGGAGAGCGCTGTGGTTGCCATCCCCAGCCACCCTCTCTTCACTCCACCAAAACAGATACAGTTTAATCAACAGCGAACGCGACTCAAGCGGCGCAAGGGGGTATCCATCCTCCTGCTATTGACTGCAATCGGGTTGAGCACCCCTTTTATCGATGCCCTCCTCTCCGGTCTGCAGCTTCGACAGTCTCTCTCTACACTCCAGGAAGAGACTCGGACGATATCAGAGACTCGGAACCAGACGGTTCGGCTAGAAAATGAGTACGCCCCTATTTTACGGATGCCCGTCGCAGATTTACGTGCTATTTTTCTCTCACTCAACCAGCTCATCCCAGCGGATACACGCCTGACCCACTTCAAATTTGAGAAAGGGCGTATTGAGATGGAGGGGATAGGCCCTAATCCAGAACAGCTCTTGATCGCCCTTGAGAACCACCCTGAATACCAAAAAGTTGCCCTCAGTCGTGCCGTACAGGGAGAACAGCAGAAGAGCGACCTGAACCGTTTCGGAATCCAGTTGCAGTTACGTGACTATGATTTACAAAGTTATCTGGATGAGTTCTTCCCCGAGGTTCCTCAATGAAGCCAGGAAGACTCACCTCCAACAAACTAACCCCAAGAGAGACGCGTCTGTTGCGCATTGCTCTGCTGATCCTGTTCGTCTATATCATCCCTTTTGAACTCGCTCCAACCGTGCTTGAACAACATCAAAATGTGCAGCAGGAGAACCTGGAGATAGAGCGAAAAATCAGTAAATTAACGAGACTGCAGGGACGCAAATTATTGTGGATGGAACGCCGCAATGAGGCCACCTCTACCCAACAGTCCATTGAAAAAGCACTCCTCAAGGGGAGCAACCCCCAGTTGGTCGGCGCTGACCTGCAGGGTATCGTCCGGGCTCTTGCCGAAAAGAGTCAGCTCAACATCCAGTCGATGGAGTTACCTGAGTTCTCTTCTGTCAGTGGCTGGCTCTTTTCGACCCAATCCATCCGCTTTAAGGCAACCCCAAGAAATCTTCTTCTGTTTCTTGAGCAGGTAGAGAATGATACTCATCGACTGGAGACAGTCTCAATCTCCACCAACACAGCCCGAAAAGAGCTTACCGGAACGCTCTCTATTACCGGTTTCAGCAAAGAGGAGCCATAAATGTCCTTTATTCCAGAGCGCTTTTCTCAGGTTTCCGCCCCCAAAGCAGATTTTTTTTCCCGCTTTCTCTCTCCGAATGGCATCGTACCCGACACAGAGTTCCCCCATTCGCCCCTGCTCTTTTTTCATAAACCGCCCAGTTTGGAGCAGCGTTCAACCATTCGCTTTATTCTCGGTCAGGGTATCCGCTTCGAAGAGGCGACACAGGAGCAGATCAACAGTCTGCTCCGCCACTGGCGTGCGGCATTGATGCCCGAAATGGATGAGGGCGATCTATCTACTGAGCCAGGCAGTGAGGAGGAGCTACGGGATCTGGCCTCCGAGGCCCCGGTGATCCGCATGGTAAACCATCTACTGGAACGCTCGCTCGATCTGAGGGCCAGTGATATCCACTTTGAACCGGAAGAGGAGGGGATGAATGTCCGGGTTAGGGTAGATGGGGTGATGAGCCTGCTGGAGACCCTACCCAAAAATATCCTCTCTGCTGTGGCCTCACGCCTCAAGCTAATGGCCCGTCTGGATATTGGAGAAAAACGACTTCCCCAAGATGGGCGCATCCAATTCAGTCTGGACAAGCGCAAGGTAGATCTACGTGTATCCACCCTGCCGGGAGTTCACGGTGAATCTATCGTCCTCAGAATTCTTGACCGGGGCGATGTCCATGTGGAACTCGAATCGCTCGGTATGCCCCCTTCTCTTCTGGAAAACTACCGTCATGCGATACAACAACCGCATGGGATGATTCTTGTCACCGGGCCAACGGGTAGCGGTAAGACCACCACACTCTACGGTACACTGGAAAAGATCAACACCCCAGAGCGTAAGATTATTACCGTTGAGGACCCGGTTGAGTACCAACTTTCCGGGATTACCCAGATTCATGTCAATGCCCGTATTGGACTTACTTTCGCATCTGGATTACGGTCAATTGTTCGTCAGGATCCAGATGTCATCATGATTGGTGAGATCCGAGATCAGGAGACCGCCGAGATTGCGATTGAGTCTGCACTGACCGGCCACCTGGTCTTTTCCACGCTCCATACCAATGATGCCGCCGGTGCGATCACTCGCCTGGAAGATATGGGGGTTGAGCCCTATCTGCTCAGCTCCAGTGTTCTCGCCATTCTTGCCCAGAGGTTGGTCAGACGTGTCTGTCCCCACTGCCGAGAGGAGACCTCTCCGACTGAGGAGGAGTGCAGGGTGCTCGAGATTACCCGTTCTGAGCTGCCCATCATCAGCCGGGGCAGAGGCTGTGAGCGCTGTGGGGAGAGTGGATACCGTGGAAGAATTGGGCTCTATGAGCTGTTAACGATCCCGGACTCTATTCGTAACGCGATCAACGAGAGTCAGGATGCCTCTAGCATTCGCACCATTGCCCTACAGGAGGGGATGCGTACCCTGCGCCAGGATGGAGTGGATAAAATCCAGCAGCAACTCACCACCCCGGAAGAGGTGCTACGGGTGACCCGACTGGAGTAGCACACCATGCAGCAGAACCGATATACCTACCAGGCGATGGACGCCTCTGGCAATCCTGTAACAGGGGAGATCATTGCCGCCACAGAATCTGAGGTCTCACAGGCCCTGGGGGCACGGGGATTGGTTCCCCTGGAGGTAGAACAACAGTCCACCAAGGCCTCCTTCTCATTTGGTGACCCTCTCTCGACCAAGGATATCATCAGTTTTACACAGGGGCTGAAGACGTTGGTGGCCGCTCATGCCCCACTGGATCGAGCGCTGGGACTTCTGGCAAATGCCTCTGAGAAGCCGGAACTTGCCCAGCTCTGTAATGCGCTACAGAAAGAGGTCAAGGAGGGGAAGAGTCTCTCTGAGGCGATGCGCTTTTTTCCCCACTATTTTTCTCCTCTCTATACCAGTATTGTACAGGCTGGTGAGGCCGGCGGAATTCTGGATATTCTGCTACCAAAGCTGGGGCGCTTTCTGGAGTCGGCGGAAGAGACCCGTAGAAATTTGATCTCTTCACTCACCTATCCCGCAATCCTCTTTCTGGTTGGTATTCTCTCTGTAGTGCTTCTGCTCATCTACGTTGTGCCTCAATTTGCCTCTATGTTTGAGGATTCGGGTAGCCCCATCCCCCCTTCTGCCGAATTTCTACTCGGCCTCAGTGCGTTTATGCAGCAGTGGGGTTGGGTTCTTTTGTTGATTCCCGTGGCTGTGGTCGCTGGCTGGCGGTTTGCCTCCAGTACCCCTGAACGACAACTGAGCCGGGACCAGATGCTACTGAATCTGCCCCTTCTGGGAGGTATTCTCCTGGAGACTGAAACTGCACGCTTGAGCCGCACCCTGGGAGCCCTTCTCAATGCGGGCATTCCCTTGATGCAGGCCCTGGATGTGGTTCAGGGGGTTGTCAGCAATCTTTTTCTTGCAGCTAGCGTCACCCAGGTCGTTGAGGAGGTACGCAAAGGAACCAGTCTGGGTAGTGCTTTTCAACACTCCACCCCCTTCCCTCCGCTGCTCTCGCAGCTACTGAAGGTTGGGGAGGAGACCGGAACCAGCGCCGATATTCTTGAGCATATTGCGGACCATTTCGATACTCAGACTCGCGAACAGACCGCCAGACTGGTCACTCTACTAGAGCCGATGATGATTCTGGGGATGGGGATCTTTGTCGGCGGGATTGTGATCACCATGCTGAATGCGATCTTTAGCATCAATGATGCGCAGTTTTAGTCAGGAGCCTATCCGAGAAGAGTAACTCTAAATATGATCGCTGGGCAGATAGCCTGCTACCAGTGACTGCAACAGCCTCTTCAGCCCCTCACGGTCTCTCCCTTGGGCGCACTCCTCAAGCTGATCCAGCTGCTCAGAGAGCTGCTGCCATGAAATAAAATTCTCTCTGGCCCGCATGATCTTGGGGTGTAGTGTAGTAAATATATTCTCCCCAATCAGTAGCTCTTCATAGAGCTTCTCACCGGGTCGAAGGCCGGTATAGACCACCTCAATCTCACCTTTACTGGCGGCTCCCCTGCTCAGTTTGAAACCACTCAGGTGAATCATTCTCAAGGCCAAGTCCACAATCCGAACCGGTTCTCCCATATCCAGGACAAAAAGGTCTCCCCCTTCAGCAATAGAGCCCGCCTGAATCACCAGCTGTACCGCCTCCGGTATAGTCATAAAGTAGCGGGTAACCTCCGGGTGAGTCACGGTAACCGGCCCTCCATTTCTGATC
>JABHIC010000428.1 GCA_018671205.1 Gammaproteobacteria bacterium | reverse complement strand
TGGGTAACGATATGGGTTATTCCCCCCCAATATCTCTATATTACGCCGACTCCCCAGCCCCTGATCAAACTGCCGAAATGCGGTTCCCAGACGAGCGCCAAACTCCTCACGGAAAGTATCTTTTACCTCCACAATGTAGGCCTCGATCAACACCTGTTCAGTACGCAGGTCCATCTTGGTGATCAGCTTCTCTACCAAATCCAGATTATGCCGGGTGGATTGAATAATCAGGGCATGGGTGCGTTGATCCACGGTAATACTGGTGTTTCTTCCACCTGCTGTCGCCGCCAGTACTGACTCCAGCCCCGCCTTAACCTCTGCAGGGTCTGCATAGTGGAGCTGAAACAGCTCGGTCGATAGGGGCTCCAGTGACTGCTGTAGATCCTGAGACTTCTTGAGTGCCTCTGTCCGTTGCCGATCAAAGGCCTCCTGCCCAGTCAATACAGAACGCTGATGGATCCGAATAATCTCTGCCTCATGATCCACATGTTTTGCCAGATCCTTCATGTTAAGCAGGGCATCCAGTGCTTTGTCCCACGGCACATCTCGAATGCGTGCAGTCACCTCACCACTCACCTCATCACCGACCAGAATATTTCGATCCACCACCTCGGCCAGCAGCTGGAATGCCTTATGAATCTCGACCCGATCAAAGTTGATGGAGATGGGAAAAATATCCCCTTCATCCCCCTGTTGCTTCACCTTCAGGTAGTTACTTTTCTCCTCCTTGCCGATAAAGAGGCGTCGCTTCTGCTGTAGAGAGAGCTGCTGTCGATCAGCCATCACCGGGCCAAGACGGGCATTCTTCTCTACCCGTGCAGCGCTCTCTTTGATCACCTGGTCGGCTGCAATAGTGAAGGGGTCTTCGCTCTCTTCCCGAACAATACTGTCCCGACAACCCGAGAGAAGTACCAACAAGAGTAAGGGTGTGAATAGGGAGGGCTTCTTCATTGACGTTGACCTGATGCCCCATCGGTTGGCGCTATCGGCCGTGCAAAGGCACCTACCGGCAACCAATGCTCCTGATCCCCCTCCATAACCCGCAGATGGGCCTCTGATACCGCCTGAATCACCCCTCCAGCACTGCCTAATCGATCACCAACCCGAACCAGATGCTGATGCCCGGTCTGGGTCTGCACTACACCTAGGCTGATCTTTTTAGATAGAACCACCCCTAATAGCTGGTAACTGTTGAGCGACTCACGCTCTAGCGGTGGCGTATAACGGGGCTGTTTATCGGCCTCCTGATTTAACCCTGCGCGCTCCTCCTCCATCCCGGCTACGGTGGCACTCTCCGCAAAGGGGTTTCTCAGCTCTTCCGTGGCTCCACCCATGAGTGGCAGCAATAGCAAGAGGGGTAATAATAAGCTGGCTTGTTTCATGTTCTCTTCAATTGTACCTTCACTAATGTACCTTCACTAATCTACTCGTTCCGCACTCAATCACTATACGATGGTCAGGGTTCCAGTATCGGCTCCACATCGGTTTGATAGGCCGAGAGCTGCATCTCAACAACCACCCACCCTGCCCGTTTTTTGACATCTTCTCCTCCCTGATTCAAAATTCGTGCCGAATGTACCTGCTCCTGATCAACATGGATCAGTTTTCCAAATTGAAGCAGGCTCTCTCGCAGTCTCAGATAATCCAGAAACTCCCCCTCACTCCGTAGTCTCAAGCGAAAGCGGTAGAAACTGCTTTTTGGGTTACCCTCACTCCCTTTGCCCTGACTCTCGGGCGCGCCCTGATCAACCACCACCTCTCCCCCCACCTTCTTCAGCTCAATCACCCGAATATTGTTACGACGCGCCAGCTCATGGATAGTCGCATAGATGGCATCAATCTCCCTGTGGGCAAACATCAGGGTATAGAGATAAGCCACCTTCCGCTCACTCTCCTCTAGCTGCAGAATTACCTGTCGATCATGATCCCCCAGTAGGGCTGCAGCATTAATCATCGAGGGAACCTTTTTTACTTTCTCCTGCTGCACCAATAAGCGCTCATTTTTAGGGAAATAGTTCCAAAACAGGTCTGCACCAACCACCCCAACAATGAGTAGGGGCCAGAGCGGCGTTAGCCCCATCTTTCCCTTCGGTTTTGTTATCTGACTCTGCCCAGCGCTGACCTCAGGGGCAGACAGAGAGGGTGTGGCTGCCTCTTTACCACCAAGAAGCTGCTTGAAAAGCTCACCC
>JABHIC010000427.1 GCA_018671205.1 Gammaproteobacteria bacterium | reverse complement strand
TTCTGTCCAACGATTGGGGGTAGGTTCAATAGTGAGCTGTTGACTGAGGAGATTGACAACCCAGAGACCGCTGAGTTGGTTCGATTAATAGAGATGGCAGGGCGTAGTCAGTTAGCTCTGGTTAATGATATTCTGGATATGTCAAAGATTGAGTCAGGTAAGTTCACCATTGATCAGTATCCTTACAGTTTATCTACGTTATTACAGGATGTAGAAAAAATGTTTGTTGTTCGGGCCCATGATGCAGGTTTAGGGTTGGTGGTTGAGCAGACAAACGCTGAAGCGTATCAGCTGCTTGGCGATGGACAACGGATTGGTCAAATATTGTCCAATCTGGTTGGAAATGCAATCAAATTTACGGAATCAGGAACCGTCTCTCTGACCACTCATACAGCGGGTGACCGTCTGTTCTTTACCATTAAAGATACAGGTATTGGGATGCCTCCAGAGACCATTGCTAAGCTCTTTAGGCGTTTTGAGCAGGCTGATGGCTCCATCTCTCGCCGCTTTGGGGGCAGCGGCTTGGGGCTCTTTATATCACTCAATCTGGCCGAGATGATGGGGGGAATTATTGATGTATCCAGTCAAGAGAGAGTCGGGTCTATTTTTGAGCTGATCCTTCCCTATTGCTCGAGTGGCATTAGGGAGAAGGGAGAAAAGAGTGGGAGTGATAGCCGTTCAGTATTGCAAGAGAAACTGCGTGGTCATATACTGATTGCTGAGGATACCCCTGAGCTTCGGTTACTTGAACGCCGCATTCTTGAGGGAATGGGGCTTTCTGTAACTACAGCAAGTGATGGTAAAGAGGCCGTTGAGCTGACGGCTATCCACTCTTTTGATATGATCCTGATGGATATGCAGATGCCGGTGATGGATGGTATCGAGGCATGTAAAAGAATTAAATCCGAGGTGGATGTTCCGGTTGTGGCGTTGACGGCTAATGTAATGCAGAAGCACAGGGATGCTTTCAATGAAGCGGGATGTGATGGCTTTTTGGTTAAGCCAATTGACAAGCAGGAATTAAGAAGAGTGCTGAAGAGGCATCTTCATTAAGGAACCTCTCCTTCGGTTTCCTTGAATTACGTGGGTAGGTAAATATATTGTTAAATCGAAGAGATTTTCTGAAAAAAGGTGGAATAGGCGGTGCAGGGGTGGCTGCGGGCCTCTCCTTTCCCTCCATTATCAAGGCAGTCAATGCGAAACCTACGATTCGAGTTGTTGGTACACACGTAACCCTGAAGGAGCCGATTCGGCGTAAAGCCGAAGAGGAGCTGGGAATCAATATCGAGTTCTACCCCGGTGGTAGTGCAGAGGTACTGCTTAAGGCCTCAACCGACCCCCATGCTTTTGACCTCTATGAACAGTGGTCTAACAGTATCAATGTGCTATGGCAGGCAAATACCATCCAGCCCATTGATATTAACCGCCTCACCTATTGGGATGAGGTGAATGGTCTAACCAAGCATGGGCGCATCACTGAGAATGCAACGATCGGCAAGGGGGATGCCCCCCATAAGCTGCTCTATGTTCAGGAGGATGGCTCGATTGGGAGTACTCCAAGCCATCTGATCAGCTTTCTTCCCTATGTTCATAACGCGGACTCTTATGGTTACAACTCGGCTATTATTCCCCAGGGGGTGCCGTACCAGACAGAGAGCTGGGGCTGGTTGCTGGATAAAAAATATCAAGGTAAGGTGGCGATTGTAAACGCACCGACGATTGGCCTGTTTGATCTTGCCCTTGCTGCTCAGGCCCGTGGGTTGATCTCTTTCAGAGATATCGGCAACATGACGCGGCAAGAGGTTGATCAGCTATTTGAGATTGTGATTGAGTATAAACGACAAGGCCATTTTCGTGGTGTCTGGTCATCTGTTCCACACTCCATAGAGTTGATGGCCTCTAATGATGTGGTACTGCAGAGTATGTTTTCCCCCGGTGTCAGTGCGCTAAATGAGATGGGTATACCTTGCATCTATGCCGCCCCTAAAGAGGGATATAGGGCATGGCATGGTGTAATGTGTCTTTCGCGAGAGTCAAAAGGGGAACGGCAAGATGCGGCCTATGCCTTTATGAACTGGTGGCTCTCCGGCTGGCCGGGTGCCTATATCGCCAGGCAGGGCTATTACATCTCCAATCCAGAGCGATCCAGGGAGTATATGGCACCCGAAGAGTGGGGATATTGGTACTCCGGAAAACCGGCTGAACAGGAGTTTCTGGGTATTGATGGTAATGTCTCGGTACATCCGGGAGAGATCAGAAGAGGGGGTTCATACCAGAGGCGCTTTGAGAATATTGCGGTCTGGAATACGGTAATGGACACTTATGAGTACACATTGAGCAAATGGAATGAGTTCTTGATGGCCTGACCGATGATCAACTTTCTTATCAATCACCTCCGCCTAAAGTATCGAATACAGATCGGCTACTATGCTGTAGGGCTCGTCTCTCTATTGATTGTTGCTGCCACGTACTTCAGCTTTGAACATGTCTCTGGCGAATTTCAGCGCTTTGCTCTCTTTAGTAAACAGTCCCAGGCGGCCCTGCAGCTATCAAAAGAGATCTCTGAGATTCAGCGTTCCGCCCAGATATTTACCTACCAGGGGCATGAGTCGGCCTCCAAGCAGGTACACAAAAGTTACCAGAGGATACATGATGAGCTGGTGGCCTATCAGCCATTTGAGGAGGATCAAGTCTCCAGTCGTACCTTCCTCATTAGCAAATACCTGAAAAGTTACTACACTACTTTCCAGGAGATGGAAAAGCAGCGCAACCTCCAGTCACAGCTGATTACTGTTGATCTTCGTCAGATCGCGTCCACTGTCCAGGGTTTAATCAATAAGCATATTGCCACTATCAAGAGTGGGGAAGATGGCCTCAGGCTACAGCTGAATCAGCTGCTAAACCAGATGCTGATGATTGAGAAATACAGCTATCTCTATTTTGATCTGCTGGACACACGCTATGTGTTGTATGTAAAGAAGATGATCAGCGATAGTGAATTGATGTTGGTCGAAATAAATACAGCTCACTTCTCAGCTGAGGAAAAAGGGCCGATCAATGTGATTAGCGAAATGTTACTCCATTACGAAACCAATTTTCTGGAGGCCGTACAACGCACCCGGGGGTACCTCTATCTTGTTAATGTGGTGATGGCTGCCGATGCCTACGAGATGCTTTATCAGGCCAAAATAATTACCAGGGTAATCAACGATGAGATGGAGAATATTGAGCGGGAGATGTTTTCATCGATTGCCACAGTGACTAAGCAGGTGCTGATTGTCAGCCTTACATTTCTGCTGTTGATCGGGGTTATCTCCGTTGTAATTGTTCGCAGTATTACTCAGCCAGTATCCAGTTTGACCAAGGTCTTTAATTCACTGTCTCATGGCTCTAGCAAGGCAACCATTCCGGTATTTAAAATTGATGATGAGATTGCCGAACTCGCTAATGCGGCCTCTATCTTTCGTGACAAAAATAGCGAAACTAAGGTGTTGCTGAAACGCTATCAAAACCTTAGTCAACAGCTGGAGGAGAAGGTGGAGCTTCGTACAGAGGCACTGGAAGAGAGTAATCGTGAGTTGCTCCACGCGATTGATCAAGCCAAAGCGGCAACTGAGGCAAAGGGGCAATTTCTGGCCAATATGAGCCACGAAATCCGCACTCCAATGAATGGAATTATTGGTTTAAGCCATCTTGCACTGGAGCATGAGCATAATCCAAGGCAACGGGATTATCTATCAAAAATACACGCTTCAGCGGAATCATTGCTCAATATCCTCAATGATATTCTCGACTTCTCAAAGATTGAGGCGGGCCATTTGGATATTGAGAGTATTCCGTTCAACATGACCGAGGTGTTGAAAAATGTTCTCGACATCTCCAGCTTCAAGGCAAAAGAGAAAGGGCTATATGTTTACCTGGATGTTGATCCGGAAGTACCGATGTTTCTCGTTAGTGATCCGACACGGCTGCAGCAGATTTTACTCAACCTGATCAACAATGCGATCAAATTTACAGATCGGGGAGGGGTAGATTTGTTGATCCGCCTACACGCTCGGCATGGTGACAAGGTTGAAATTGAGTTCAATGTGAAAGATTCTGGCATTGGGATGACAACAGAACAGATCGATATACTCTTCAAGCCCTTTTCTCAGGCCGATAACTCAACTACACGTAAGTATGGTGGAACAGGGCTCGGGCTGTCGATCTCAAAACAGTTGGTAGAGATGATGCACGGGAGTATTGGCATAGAGAGCCTGCAAGGGGTAGGTACAACCCTCCGCTTCTCCATTCTTACGCAGGTGTGCCGTGATGAAGAGGTGATTGCATCATTAGCAGATGATCCGCATGGGTTGGATATGGAGTACGACTTCCATCAAATGAGCGTGTTACTGGTTGAAGACAACTTAATCAACCAACAGGTGGCAAAGGAGCTACTGGATAACGCAGGGATCAAGACCGCAGTAGCCAACAATGGTATGGAAGCCGTTGAAGCGGTTGCGGCACAAAATTTTGATTTAATCTTAATGGATATCCAGATGCCTGAGATGGATGGCTACCAAGCCACGCAAGAGATTCGTAAGCACCACTCTCAGCAGTCACTTCCAATTCTTGCGATGAGTGCCAATGTGATGCAGTCTGACCGAGATAAGGCGGAAGCTGCAGGCATGAATGACCATATCGGCAAACCGATTGATATCCTTAATCTCTACAATAAGCTCGCCCGATGGGGTATGCGTAGCAAACCGAGTCAGCCAGATATGAATAGTAAGGGGGCAGCAGCCTTATTAAATGATAAGGGCTGGCCATCAAAATTACCCGGCATTGATGTTGACGCAGGGTGCAAACAGGTGCTGGGTAATAAAGAACTCTATCTGAAACTGTTGCAGCAGTTTGCCGAGGATAAACACAACCTGATGGTTAAGGTCAGGTCTGAGTATGCTAAACATGATTTGGAAGCCTTGAGTTTGGTGCTGCATTCGCTTAAGGGAAGCAGTGCAATGCTGGGGATAAATCAGGTCGCACTACTTTCTGCTTCAATGGATCAATGCATAACCGATGGAAACGATCTTACAGAGGTGCAGATGGATGAGTTGGCAGAGGCACTTGAACTCTCATTTACATCCATCAAAGAGCTGTAAATGCTGGCTTGATTTACCCGCTTCAGTGGCTGTTTAGGGTGAATCACCGATCAGCGTTAACACCTCTTCCGGAGGGGTTGGGGTACGCTGCTCAATCTCCCCCGCAGTATTGATTGAGACCCACATTGGACCTTTATCCACATCATAGTCATAGGCAATGTTTCCATCATGGTCAGCATAGACGGGCAGTAGCGGGATGAAGTGGCTACGGGCCAGCTCATAGACCGCAAAATTGTCCTCGTTCATGGCGATACCGACTACTATGATCTGCTCCCGGTATGGCTCTGCCTGCTTCAGAAGTTTCCAGCAGGATTCACACTCCATTGCAAAGAAGTAGAGGTAGACCCTCTGCTCTTGCAGGTGTGATAACACAACCGGAGCTGCCGAGGTGACCAGAATGCCCTCCAGCTCAGGGGCTAGTGTGGGTTGAGGGGGAGGGGGCTCATGGCTACATCCGCCCAGCAGAAGAGACAGGGTGAGCAAGGAAAAAGAGCGTAGAAAAAGGCGGATAGGCATAGTCTGTTATTTATGAAAAGTCTGGTTGGTTGAGTCGGCAGGGTAAAGTGGTTCCCTGTAGGGGTCAATAGGGGATAGTAAAAACTACTCAGGTATATCGATAGTTACTGCTGTATAATGATCTGCTAAAGTACTAGGAGCCTGTCCGAGAA
>JABHIC010000426.1 GCA_018671205.1 Gammaproteobacteria bacterium | reverse complement strand
TCACCGCAACATTGATCACCTCCTGCTTCATCTTGCGCACCCGTACCTGCTTGTCCCCCTGCTGTTCGGTCTCGATTTTGGTCTCGATAAAGACCACTGCCATCCGTTTACCGATATTCTCGCGGGTTCCATTGGACATTCTCCGCGCCCCTTTTCCATCCAGGGTGATAAAGACCGCCGCACTGCCAGACTGCTGCTCAATACCGGAGGAGGCATCAATGACCGATTCGCCGGTCAACAACACTCTGCGCTTCAGCAGAACCGGGCTGCCATCCCGCTCTTTATAGAGTGATGCGCCCGCTGGAACCCGCCCCTGTGAAACCGCCTCATAGGGGTCATGCCCCTCGGAGACCAGACGAAACTCCAGTGTGGCGGTGGCTCCCAAAATCTCTTTTGCCCGTGCAGTATCCTGTACCCCCGGAAGCTGCACCACGATCCGGCTCTTCCCCTGCTGCTGGATCACCGGCTCGGCTACCCCCAGCTCATTGACCCGGTTTCTCAGTGTGGTGATATTCTGCTGCAGGGCAAATTTACGGGTCTCCTCAACCTCCTGTTCACTGATGCGTAGCTGCAGCAGCCACATTCCATCCTGGTTCAACTCACTCAGCAGCAGGCGTGGATACTCCTGCCCTACCCGCTCACTGGCATCAAGCCGACTCTTCTCATCACTGAAACGGAGCTCCACCCCCCCCAGATCACTACGCCCGATCCGCTTGTAACGGATCTTCTCTTTACGCAGAATCACCCGCAGATCACTCACATAGCGCTCCTCTGCCTTGGTGATGGCCGCATCCATATCGACCTCCATCAGGAAGTGAACCCCGCCACGCAGATCAAGCCCAAGATACATCGGCTCTCCCCCCATGCCTCGCAACCAGTCCGGGGTGGTCTGTGCCAGATTAAGCGCAGTGATATAACCATCACCGAGCGTCTGGCGAATCCACTTCATCCCGACCAGCTGCTCCTCCGTATTATTGAAGCGGGCGAGTAGCTGCTCCCCCTCCTGCTCAACCGATTTAAAAGGCACCCCTTTCTCTTCCAGCAGCCTGACCACCTGACCACGAACCTGCTGAGAGAGCGAGCCACGTTCAGCCAGAGAGATCTGCACCGCAGGGTCTTCTCCATAGAGATTAGGCAGCGCATAGGTGGCAGCTGCCAGCACAACCAGTGCAATCAGCAGATATTTCCAGGGTGAGTATTGATTGATCATGACAGGGGTAGACCGTTGTAAACTGTAGTAGAAAGTGAGTATCCAGTGCCCCTGAAATCCGTCCCCTTTGGGTGACCTCAGCCACTCAGAGAGATAATATTAGGGGCAAGCCGGAGTTCAGAAGATTATGTTATATAGGAGTGTGCCGTTATTTGGACGACTTCAACGTCCCTTTTGGCATCAACTGTCCAATCTGATGCTTCTGTATCACCAGGATAATCCCTTCAGCCACCTCAAAGTCGACGAAATTATCGTCGACCTTACGAATCTTACCGAGGATGCCCCCCGCGGTGACCGCCTCATCCCCCTTGCTCAGGGTATCGACCATCTGCCGATGCTCCTTTGTCTTCTTCTGCTGCGGACGAATCAACAGGAAGTAGAAGATCACAAAGAGAATCACCATCGGTAGTAGACCCGCCCATGCAGGGGCCTGCTCTGCGGCTGGGGCTGCGTTGGCCATGGCATCGGAAATAAAGAAACTCATTCGCTGTTCTCCTGAAAGATAGAGGATAAAAAAAAGGGTAAATAGCCCCCCTTGGTAAGCGGAATAGCAGAATCGTGAACGAACCAGAGAAGACAAAAGCGGGATTTTAACCTACTCTACTCCTCCTTTCGAGCGACCCTGGTAAAAATCCTCGACAAAAGCA
This sequence comes from Gammaproteobacteria bacterium, assembly GCA_018671205.1. GTDB lineage: Bacteria > Pseudomonadota > Gammaproteobacteria > Thiopontia. The sequence goes on along the minus strand of JABHIC010000426.1, from coordinate 3,473 downwards.
TCCACCACCCCCTCCTCAATCGCCTCCCGCAGCCCCCGCATCAACGCCTGATAGTAGTAGAGGTTATGGAGCGTATTGAGACGTGCCCCAAGAATCTCGTTGGTGCGCTGCAGATGGTGAAGATAGGCACGGCTGTAGTGTTGGCAGGTATAACAGCCACAGGCCGAATCCAGAGGACCATGTGCCATCTTATGGGTCGCATTGCGAATACGCACATCCCCATTGTGGGTAAAAAGATGTCCATTACGGGCGTTACGGGTCGGCATCACACAGTCAAACAGGTCGATCCCCCGCAGCACCGCCTCCACAATATCCTCCGGTCGCCCCACCCCCATCAGATACCGTGGATGCCCCTCCGGCATCTCGCCAGAGAGGTGGTCTAGAACACGAATCATCTCCTCTTTTGGCTCCCCCACCGAGAGCCCCCCAATGGCATAGCCGTCAAATCCGCTCTCCACCAGATGGGCCAGTGATTCAGAGCGCAATGCAGTATGCATCCCCCCCTGTACAATCCCGAATAGCGCACTTTTTGAGTCACCATGAGCCTCTTTGCAACGCACCGACCAGCGCATCGACAGCTCCATTGATATCCGTGCCGTCTGCTCATCGGCCGGATAGGGGGTACACTCGTCAAATACCATCACAATATCGGAACCGAGCGCATGCTGAACCGCAATCGCCTGCTCCGGCCCAAGAAAGACCTTATCGCCATTGACCGGGGAGCGGAAATGGACCCCCTGCTCGGTAATCTTGCGCATCGCCCCCAGACTGAAGACCTGAAACCCCCCGGAGTCGGTCAGGATCGGGCGCTGCCAGTGCATGAAATCGTGCAGATCACCATGCGCCTGTATCACCTCAGTACCGGGTCGTAGCATCAGGTGAAAGGTATTGCCGAGAATAATCTCTGCCCCAACCCCCTCCAGCTCCTCTGCAGTCATCGCCTTGACCGTACCATAGGTGCCCACCGGCATGAAGGCGGGGGTCTCAATGGTGCCACGCTCAAAGGTGATCCTCCCTCTGCGAGCCAGCCCCGCCTGCTGCTGCTTCTCAAATTTCATCCTCTCTCTCCTGACCGGGTAATGAACATTGCATCCCCATAACTAAAGAAGCGGTAACGCTGCTCAATGGCATGCTGATAACCACCCATAATCTGCTCATAGCCCGCAAATGCGGTGACCAGCATGATGAGTGTGGACTCAGAGAGGTGAAAATTGGTCACCATCGCATCCACCGTTTTGAAACGGTAGCCCGGGGTGATAAAGATATCGGTCTCGCCCTGAAAGGGGCGAAGACGGCCACTGCTGGAGGCCGACTCCAGGCTGCGTACCGCTGTGGTTCCAACGGCGACCACCCGCCCCCCCGCTTCCCGGGTCCGCTCAACCTGCTCACAGAGTGATTCACTCACCTCATACCACTCACTATGCATTGAGTGTTCCTCAATCTGCTCGACCCGAACCGGCTGAAAGGTTCCTGCCCCCACATGGAGGGTGACAAATCCGAACCTGACCCCCGCGCTCTCCAACTCGTTCAGAAGCGGCTGGGTAAAGTGAAGTCCTGCAGTGGGGGCTGCCACCGCCCCCTTGTTGCGGGCATAGATGGTCTGATACCGTTCGCGATCCATCGTCTCTGCCTGGCGTTCAATATAGGGGGGAAGCGGGACTCTACCCACCGCCTCCAGCCACTCCATCGCCAGACGGCTATCCTCCAGTCTCACCTCAAACAGGGCACCTGCACGCCCACATACCTCGGCATGCAACTCTCCCTCCAGCAGGAGTCGGGTTCCGCTACGGGGGGCCTTGCTGGCACGGATGTGAGCCAACAGCTGGTGATCTCCCGTGACCCGCTCGACCAGCAGCTCAACCCTGCCCCCACTCTCTTTACGCCCCATCAGACGGGCAGGAATCACCCGGGTATCATTAAAAATCAACAGATCATTGGGGTGAAGCAGTTGGGTGATCTCACTGAATTGCCGGTCCACCCACGGGGTGGCTGAAGAGAGATCCAGTAGACGGCTCTCTCCCCGCTGCTCCGGGGGAGTCTGTGCAATCAGCTCGGAAGGCAGATCAAAATGGAAATCGCTCTTACGCATGGCGCGCAAGGATACAGCAAGCGTGAGGCCCCGTCAGCGCAGGTAATCAAACAGCGAGAGCCCCTGAATTTTGCTATAGGCCTGCTGTGCCGCCTGAATACCTACCCGATCCAGGTTGAATTCGGCAATTGCCTCCGCATAATCGACATCATTGATATCAGAGATATTCGATTTCAGCTTATCGACAAAACCTCTCACCACATCGGAGTGGCGCTCAACCATATTGATTCGTGCACCAATTTTTGATTCGATCGTGAGTACACGGTCCAGACTGGCATCCAGACTCTGCAGCAGACCATCCGAGGTCTCCACCTCCGGGTTATCTGGATCATCCGGGTTGAGCCACTTGACTAGGTTACCCAGTGCAGAGAATATATCATCCTTACGGTATGACCCCTCACTCAGACCGGTAGCCGCAATAGAGCCTCCCTCTTCCATAGTGATAATAATATCCTCTTCAGCGGTCAACTTAACCTTGTTATTGGCATCCAGGGAGGCGGTCACCCCGGTCTCTCCGCTGTGTTGATTGATCCTGTCCCGGATGTTCTCTGCCGTCTCGGCAGCGGTTGCCCCGGAGCTGATACCATTGCCATCCGTCCCCACAATCTCGACCCCGTTAATGGTCAACCCCGTGGTAATCTGATTCACTCCGGTGGTCAGCCCTGTGGCGCTGATATCACCGGTACTGCCAACCGTAATATCCTGATTGGATGCCAGTTCGATCGTATTATTCAGGGTAACCGTGGCGGTGACCCCCGTAGTCGCCTTTTGTGCATTAATGTTGGCGACTATATTCGCAACCCGGGTGGAGACATCTCCCCCCGTAGTCACATCCGCAATGGCGGTGCCATTGATCGTCAATCCGGTCACATCGGCATCCGTCACATCCGTGCCGGTGATCGTCCCTTTCTCGGCGATAACGCCGGTAACATCAACCGTCTGATCGCCAAATATATCAATCGCAGAGTCCCTAGCGGTCACCTTCTGATCCATACCGATCTGAACCAGTCGCTGTGACTCGTTGCCATCAAAAATCACCTCTGCTCTCTGTGGATCGTTACTTTTGAACGGGCCAGGGGCTGTGGGGGAGAGCGTACCGGCAAAAATGTACTCTCCCTGCTCATCCCGGGTGTTGGCCAGATTAAATACCGCCTCCCGAATCTGCTCCACCTCCAGCGAGATCGCCTCTCTGCTCTCTGCGGAGTTCGTTCCACTCATCCCCTGCAGGGCGAGTTCACGGGCACGTTGAATATTGTTGGTGATCCCCTCCAGGGTAGACTCCTCAAAAGAGAGGGAGGCGGAGGCCAGCTCTCCATTTCTCAGATACTGCTCAGAGAGCGAAACCGACTCGTTGAGTTTCAACACCATAGAGGAGTTTACCGGG
>JABHIC010000425.1 GCA_018671205.1 Gammaproteobacteria bacterium | reverse complement strand
CGTAAGTACCCTGGTTCATGAGTTGGGGCATCTCATCGCTTTGGGCCACTCGGACAATCCCGGCTCGGTGATGTACGCCGACCCTTACAACCACCTCTACCATCCGCGTGAGGATGATATTCTGGCTGTGCAGCAGCTCTATGGCCCTCCGACTACCGCCATCGATATCAGCCAGCCCCTGTCTGATTGGGTTTATACCCCACCCGCAAATGCACCCGCTACCACTACGCAGTACCTCTTTAAACCCAATCAGCATACGACGGCCTCTTCTTATGACTATATCGCTACAGGTGATGAGGGCACCACTCCGTTGACCTCAGTCACCAGCAGTACCGTTGATTCAGAGTGGGTATGGTTTAATAGTGGCGGTTATGGTAACTGGGACAGTACTACCGATATTAATATTGCCGCTTCCATTATTACCGTGGACCCGTTTGGTTACTCTTATGGTGAAACCAGTATGGACTTAAGCTGCCCGGCGGGGTCTGCCTGTGGTGGGAGTAGAGTCGGTCTGGTTCAGGTCTCCGTAGCGAAGTCGATTCCCGGAAGCTGGAATGTTTATGTGGTCGATAAGAGCACCGATGCCAATAACCCGGTGACCCTGTCACACCAAAGCTTCAGCGTCGATACCACGGTGAGCCGTAACATGCCACCCAGCGCCACCCTCACAGCCGTTGCTGGTCCCAATGATAACTCGGTGACCTTCACGGTCAACGCCTCAGATGCAGAGAGCAATAATATCAGCGTCATCTGGCACCCTATTGGTCCCCGTGAAGATCGGGATGGTGATAACTGGCTGGAAAATGAGATTACTGACCCCAATATCAGTGGAGGTTCGGTCACTCGAACCCTTACCTTTCCGGGAGCCGGTAGTTATACCCTGTTTGTGGAGGTCAATGATGATGGTCCGCGTTACAGCACAGCCAATGCCAGTAATGCGGGTGAGGGTTTTCAAAACCTTCTGAGAGTTGATTTGACCGTCCCCTATCAAGTGACCACTACCGACACGGACACGGTGACCACCCCGGAGGTAGTAGAGGTTGAGTCCGACCCCGACCCGGTACCTTCTTCAGGGCAGGCTATTTTTGATTTCACTACTACCATCTTGAGTATACCCGCCGTTGATGTCTCCTCACCGTTTGGGGTGACCTCTTACAGTGTAGAGATGGCATTGATTCTAGGCAGTAATCCGATGAGTTTTAGTGTTGATGTGGGTTCATTGGCAGTAACAACAGCGGGTGATGAGGTGAGTCACTCGACCTACTCAGCGGACGGTTTATTGAGTATCCCTGTCGTCCAGGTAGGAGATCAGATCTATCGGGTTGAAATGAGAGCAACCACGGTCAATGGCGCATTGGCATTTGAGCTGACGGGGGTCTGGTAAATGTGAAATATGTTCATCACCAGCTGACAGCTGCTGAGTCGACAACAATATAAGGAGAGGTATGATGTTTAGAGCTTTAATTATGCTGGCTGGCATGCTAATCAATTCGGCTGAGGCAATTAACATGGATAGGTATCACCACTACCGTGGTGATATAAATGAAAATGGCCAGGTGCATCGATTGCAGATGGTGCTCCACTTCAGTGAGGATGGAAAAGTTACTGGCGACTATTTCCACTATGGAAAAATCGATGGTATTGAGGATATTGAGCTCATCGGCGGGGTGAGCCAGAGTCGACAAGTTGTGCTGATGGGGTACTATGCCAAGGCGGATGCCTCGGTCATCTTTAGAGGTAAGTTACTCAACAATACAGAGGATGACCCTAGGAAATCCTATGGAGATAGTCGAGGCAAGCTGGATAAGGAGATAATTGTCGGAACCCTCAAGATGGAGAGCCCCAGTAATAATATGGAGAGGGAGGGCTCTTTCTATCTGAAACGCTACCAAACGAGCTCTTTGGGGGCTGGAGAGCGGTTTAAACATTATGCAGACCTCTCAGCGGCTGAGCAGAAAGTGCTGGAGCGTAATGCGGAGCGCTTTTTGCACGCGGTATCTATAGGGGATAGGGCGGGTGTAATGGACCAGATCCCGTTTCCTCTACTTGTGAATGGTAAAGAGATACATACCCGTGGGCAATTTGCAGAGCATTATGATGCAATATTTACCAATGACTATAAAATGAATCTCAATGAATTTGTGTCACACAATATGCGTGGTTCTGGAAACAGTTATGGTTATGGTCATGGATATGCCTGGTTTAACAAAGCAGGGAGGATTCATGCGCTTAACCCCCCAAGAAAAAGGGGGGCCGTGAATAATGAGCAGGCTGGAGAGCCATTGAGCATGGATGCTCTACTCAAAGCGATGGGGGCGAGTGGAGGGGCGATAGGGGGAAGTTCAGGGGAGAGGCTGCCAGTTGAGAAAGAGCAGACTAAAAAGCCATTGAATATGGAGGATCTACTCAAAGCGATGGGAGGAGGGACGTTAGGGGGAGATATGCAGTGATAGAGGGAGCCCTCTCTCTACTCATACGGCTCGTCTCGTGACTGTGCTGGAGGAACCGGTTCTGCGGAATGTGGCCGCCCCCCTAATCAGGGGGGGTGGGGCTAAATCTCTGGGGCTTATATTGCATCATCCGGTAACATAATGTATGATCTGCGGCTGATTTTATGGCGAAATGGGGGGGGTCCCTGTTTTTGATGTAACGAATTGATAATTAACTGCTTTATTCTCTGGGTTTTGGTGTTGATTTGCTGTTTTAGGGAGGGGGTGTTTTCGACCCCCTAAGATTGAAAAGGTACGCTGGAAATCTCTTATAAAGGAGTCCTTTTTCTCTGACTCTCATAGATATGGAGTAGGATAAAAACCATAATAATGCTAGATCACTATCTACCAGTATTGCTGTTTATCATGGTAGGTCTCGCGGTAGGTGTGGGACCGATAGCCATCGGTTTTCTGTTGGGCGAACACCGCCCGAATCGGGAGAAAAACTCTCCCTATGAGTGTGGATTTGAGCCTTTTGAGGACGCACGCATGAAGTTTGATGTGCGTTTCTATCTGGTGGCTATTCTCTTTATTATCTTTGATCTCGAAATTGCGTTTCTCTTCCCCTGGGCCGTTGTGCTTAACAAGATTGGTCTGTTTGGGTTGGCCGCCATGGGAATGTTTCTGCTGGTGTTGGTGATCGGCTTCATCTATGAGTGGAAAAAAGGGGCGCTGGAATGGGAATAGAGGGAATACTTGAGGAGGGTGTGGTTACCACCAGTGCCGATAAGCTAATTAACTGGGCTCGTACCGGATCGATGTGGCCAATGACTTTTGGACTCGCCTGT
>JABHIC010000424.1 GCA_018671205.1 Gammaproteobacteria bacterium | reverse complement strand
TCCTATCCGCTTGTTGATAACGATAGCCACGTTGACCGCTATTGCGTGCGACCTCGCGAGAAATGGTACTCTGAGAGCGGTTCAGCGCTTTTGCAATCTTATTTGCCGATGTTCCCATTTTTCTCTCAAGCTCGATATAATGCCTATCTGTAAGGCTCAGGTGTTTATAGCCCATGGCTAACCTCCATAAGTAGTGTCGTAACTGGTTATGGATTACACCTGAGCCTTGCTCTTTTTGAAAGGTGTATTTCGTGCCAGTTTTGACGTGGAGGTTATGCACTTATTATACGAATTCAGGTGCAATAATGCTTACAGATAGCTGGAAGAGAAGTTATCTGGATGGCCAACTATTTGATTATCAGGGGAACCTCAATCAGGGAGCTGAAATTGAGGAGGGTGCAGATAACCAAACCGATTCGCTTGCAAGTTTTGTCGATGAGGAGATGAGAAAAGTATTGCATGAATCACTTCGAGTTTATCACTCTGAAATCGTAAAGGGGCTGGATGAGAGCGACTGGGAGAGCGTGCAAAGCAGCTGTCACAAAATAAAAGGGATACTTCCCTCCTTCGGGCTTATGCATATTGCAGAGACAGCAGAAGAGCTGCTGCTCTTGATCGATAACAATGAGATGGAATCTATTAATAAGAAGGGAAATAATCTCACTGATGAGATAGAGAGCGCATTACGCTTACTCTAGTACTCCAACAACCTTGTTTTAACCGTCTCATCCCCCTCTGTAGAGGGGCTTTTGGCTACGATAGGTTCAGTAGGACGCCGGTGTGGTAGACTACAGCAATCAAGTACTAGGAAACCTAGAGATTACCAAGGTAATGACCATGAAGCAGACCATTAAAGTTGCACTGATATTTACTGCATTGATTACGGCAGCTGTAGAGGCTGTTTATATAAAGCAGAATAACGCTTACGACCCTCTGCAGTTGGTACGTAGCGGACAGTTAAACTCCAGGTCTACCTCAACAACAGGTACACCCATATCATGTAAAGAGATTAAAGATTCGAATAGTGGGTCGACTAGCGGAACATATCAGATATCCCCGGATGGAGGCACGCCGTTTGATGTCTACTGTGATATGGATACAGATGGAGGCGGCTGGACATTGGTTATTGGTCCCGGCTTAAAGTTCGGGAATAGCAGCAGCTTCTGGGACGGAACCCTAAATTCGAGTGAATCTTTTGAGTATGGAGGGACGACCTATAACTCCGGTAATAGTGAAAGAGTAATTGGAAGTCTACAGTTTGATGAGTTGATGCTCAACTTTGACAGCATGGGCACCCACGGATTTAATAGCCCCAATATCTACCGCTCAAGCGAAACCTCAACTTTTTCTGAAAAGAAGTCCAACCTTACCTCATGGAGCAAGGTGAATGGAGAGTTGGATAATCTGACATGGAATGGTTCTGATAGTGATGGCTACACATACAGTCACTATCTGCTAGGAGTAAGGGGAAATGTTAGTGGCTATGGAGACTACTATCACTGGTTTATTGGTGGAAGCTCATACCCGAATGGCAGTGGATTTGGTACTACCTATCAATGGGTAGGGGAGGATACCTATGACTGTGGTAACCCAAGCTCAGGTTGTAGTAGTGTGACTGATATTTTTCATCATGCGATTGGCTTATCAAGGCACCGAGAGGCCAGAGATGATGAAAACTATGCCATGTTCATTCGTGAAGAAAGCCTGCCTAACCAACCCCCAACTGTCAGTTTCACAGCCACACCAAATCCAGTAACCGCCTCACAGACTATAACTTTAGATGGCTCAGGATCAACTGATTCTGACGGTACGATCGTAAGTTATCAGTGGAGTCTGGTTGGCCCTGTCAACGGCACACAAACCGCATCTGGCCAAACTGCCTCTTTCACCTTTGGCTCAGCAGATACTATAACCATTACCCTGACAGCAACAGATGATGATGGTGCTACTGCAAGCACCAGCCAGAGTGTGACCATTATTGCCAATGTAGTCCCCACTGCCTCATTTACCAGCTCCACCCCGTCAGGTACCGCACCGCTCACCATCACCCTCGATGCATCAGGCTCTACAGACAGTGATGGCACTATTGCAAGTTACCGCTGGACAACCTCCGATGGTCAGGCAGCAACAGAAAGTACAACCTCCTTTACCTTCAGTAGTGCCGGAGAGTACGTCATCACCTTATCGGTAACAGACGATACCGGAGCCACCTCATCAACCACCACAACAGTTACCACAACAGAGCCGCAACTGGCGGTAGCAAGCTTCACCGCAACCCCTACAACAGGCTCTGCACCACTGACCGTAGCGCTTGATGGTAGTGGCTCTGCTACCCCCAATGAGTCGATCATTGCTTACCAATGGGGCAGCAGTGATGGACAGACGGCAACGGGGAACACAACCTCTCTCACCTTTGATGAGGTGGGTACTTATACCATTACTCACACAATAATCGATAGCTCTGCCCAGACGGCATCAACCACACAAGAGATTACGGTAACAGAACCATTAGCAGCAACCATTACAGCAACCCCAACAACAGGCTCAGCCCCTCTTACTGTCTCACTCGACGCCAGCGGTTCCACTACGCCAAACAGCTCAATCATTGCCTACAACTGGAGCAGTAGTGATAGTCAGAATGATATCGGGAGCACAGCCTCTCTTACTTATGATAGTGCTGGAGAGTACACCATCACGCTGACGATCATTGACAATGAGGGCAATACCGCAACAGCTACCGAGACCATCAGCGTGGAAAGTGGTGATGAGGAGGCTGACCCTCTAGGCTATAACACCACCGCCAGACTCTCACCACAGGTAATAGCGGCAGGGATATCCCCTACCCAGGTGGACTACTCTGATGATGAGTTCGATATTGTGGCACTGGTACGCCCCGGTATCCTGTCCATTGACCGAGTCACATTCCGCGACTCCGCTACCTCTGCCTTCGCCCTACAGATGACTCCAGCAGGCATATTGGAGAATGGAGACGAACTCTACAAAACCACCTTCAGCTTCCAGCGTGGCTCCTTTGGTGACCTGGTCATGGCATCCGCATGGGGGCCAGAGAGCGGTCAGTACAATATCGTTGCTTTCGATGCGGCTGAACAGCGATCACACCAGTTCCCGGAGCTGATGTTTGGCAGCAACATAGCGCAGACTGCAGCCACTCAGCAGACCGTTACACCGAGTTACAACTCAACCAAGCGACTTGGCCCCCAGGTATTGATTGCCGGATTCAGCCCATCGAAGATCGATGTTTCAGACACCACCTTTGATATTATCGCCATTATTCGTGATGGGGCACTAACGCTCGATACCGTCACTGTCACCCAGAACCAGAGCCCTTTTGAGCTGGCAATGAGTAGTGCCGGAACTCTGGGCAATGGGGACAAGGCCTACAAAATGAGCTACACCTTCCAGAGAAATGCGTTTGGTACCGCCACTCTCAACACCCTATGGGGAGATCAGCCGGGACAGTTCAATATCCATGCTGTTGATTCCGCACAACAGAGAAGCCATGACTTCCCTGATATCATGTTTGGTAACTTCCCGGCACAGTAGCTAAAAAGCATCTACACTGCGGCTGTATCCACAGAAAAATTACCATTTTTGGAGTTCCCCTACTCCAGCCACCGATATCCCATTCCATGCACATTTTTCAGTGATTTAAACTGCGGGTCTATCCTCTTGAGTTTATTTCTGATTCGGCGGATATGACCGTTGATCGTATTGGTCTCAACATAGCGCTGTTTTGTGATTGCTTTTAGCTCATCATAGCTACGTACACGCCCCGGCTTAGAGGCAATCAGATTGAGGATAGAAAATTCTGTCATTGTCATCTCTACACGGTTTCCATACCAGTGAATAGTCAGTCGGCTTTCATCAATACGTAGCCCAACCTGACTGTAGGGGATCACCTCAACCGGCCTCTCCTTGCGACGTTCACTGATCTGAATCAGAGAGCGAACCCGCTCAGTGAGGTAACTGATTTCAACGGGTTTACCTATAAAATCCCAGGCACCCATTTGGAGCCCCATTATCTTGTCTATCTCGCTGTTTTTACCTGAAATAAAGAGTGTGGGCTTTTCAGGAGATATTTTATTAATCTGTTTATTAATATGAAACCCCCCATTCGGCTGATCATTCAGATGAATATCCAGAATGGTAAGATCAGGGCTCTCCTGGTTGAAAGCCTCCAGTGCAGCCTCTGTCGTAGTATAGGGCGAAACTCGGTAGCCATAGTGGGTCAGGGCGTCGACATAGTTCTCTAATGTATCCGGGTCATCCTCTACAACAGCAACATGGTAGCTCATGCTCTTCTCCTGTGGGCGTGTGTTCTTCAAAGTTCTGTTCTTCAAATGGGGGTAGTCTATATCGTTCAGGAGACACTTTGTGCCATCCGCTGAAGAACACACTATTTTTACAATAGTCAGACATTTTTTAGACACTTCTCCCTCATAGGTTAGCCACTTTTACGACACGGTTTTGCCATTTTCATCTGTTTCAATAGCTTTCGACAAGTGAGGGCTCACTTGTTAGTCATCATGGTGACTCTCCATCTTGCCCCTCATCTCAAATGAGGGGCTATTTTAATTATCGACAGGTGAGTGTAATGAGAGTTGTGATAGAGCGAATAGGTATTACTGTATTGATATGGGGCTCCCTGTTTTTTCATGTCCATGCAAATACCGCTGAGAATATTTTATTAAATGAGGTTCGACAGGGAGAGCTGCTGCTTAAAGCAGATCACCCTGGGCAGTACACATCCGCAGTGATGGGGGCGACTGATGTGGATATTGTCATCACTGGGGCTATTGCAAGAGTTCGTGTCACTCAGTATTTCAATAATCCCCATCCGCAATGGATGGAGGGCACCTATGCTTTTCCATTACCGGATCAGAGTGCTGTTGACCAGATGAACATGGTTATTGGAGATCGGCTCATTAAGGGGGTCATCAAAGAGAAGCAAGAGGCGAGGAAGAGCTACGATCAGGCAAAGCAGGCGGGGAAGAGCGCAAGCATCATTGAGCAGATCAGCCCCAATATATTTACAACCGCTGTGGCCAATATTCCTCCTGAAGGGGAGGTAAGGGTTGAAATTGAGTACCAGCAGAAACTGAGCTGGCGTGATGGTGCATTCTCGATCAATTTCCCGACCGCCATCACTCCGCGATATTTACCACAAGAGTTGATAAACCGTGGGGAGCAGCGTGAGATCCATGCACTCAATCAAGAGTGGACTCTTCTACCATTAGCCATTACAGATCACGAGAGTGATTATGGAAACAGTGGAGAGACGCTATCAGCTGAAGAGTATCCGCTAAAAACATCGGACTCAGTGAAAAACAGAACCCCTCCAACCAACATTACAATAAAACTCAATGCGGGATTTCCATTAGCGCAGCTCTTTAGCCGATACCACCCTGTTAGCGTGAATAGGGTGCTGAATGGTGACGGTACGGTTACTCAAGTAGTCCGGCTTGATGCATCAAATCACACCTCAAAACATGATTTTGAACTGGTGTGGTTACCTAAAGCGGGAAATGCTCCTCAGGCTGTATTTTTTACTGAACAACATGGAGAAGAGCAGTATGGGCTACTCATGGTAATGCCTCCGTCACTGAAGCATGAGACCCAATCTCCTCCACGTGAGGTGACATTTGTCATTGATACCTCAGGGTCGATGGATGGCCCCTCTATTGCACAGGCCAAGAGTGCGCTACGCTCAGCTCTGGCACGACTGGAGGCGGAGGATAGCTTCAATATCATAGCGTTTAATAGTGAATCCAGTGCGCTGTTAGGCCAACCTTTGGCAGCTACACCAGAGGCACTACATATTGCGGATTACTTTATCTCAAAACTGGAAGCCGGGGGGGGTACAGAGATGATGGGCGCGTTAAAGATGGCGCTCGCTAACCCTGGTTTAGGGAAAAAAGAGGAGACCCGGAAAAGACGGCTACAGCAGGTCGTTTTTATCACCGATGGCGCGGTAGGCAATGAGGCAGAACTCTTCCGTTATGTACATAACCATTTAGGTGATCGACGTCTGTTTACAGTAGGCATAGGCAGCGCTCCTAATAGCTACTTTATGCGCAAATCGGCCCAATTTGGACGGGGTAGTTATACCGTGATTGGTGATATTAAAGAGGTCGGGGAGAAGATGAATCAGCTCTTCAACAAAATGGAGCAAGTGGTATTGAGCGACTTAACCCTCAAACTGGAAGGGGTAGCTCAGGATCAGGTGATACTTCATCCCGAAAAACTTTCTGATCTCTACAGAGGAGAGCCCATCATTGTGTCGATGAAGATGGGTGCAATGCCGACGAAAGCAGTGCTGAGAGGTAACTTTAATGACGCCCCCTGGAGTCAGGAGATTGGCCTCAAGGGGAGTGCAGAACAGTCCGGTGTAGGGGTGCTGTTTGGTCGTAAGGCCATTGAGTCATGGATGGACCAACACGCAATCGGTGGGGATAAAGCTGAGGTACGTAATGCCATTATTGCGTTAGCTTACCGATATCACCTGGTCAGCCAATATACGAGTTTGGTTGCGGTAGATATGACAGCGGCTGATCCATTAAAGGAGAACAACCGACCGCGAGAAGAGAAAATCAGGCCGCAAGGAAAGAGGTTGGTGCTGGCTCAAACGGCTACCACCTCTGAGATACAGATGATATTCGGACTACTTTTAACGCTTATCTCTCTACTGCTCTTTTGGCATAACCAGCGAAAGAGTCAACCACCCCTCCCCTGCTTACCTCATGGGAGAGGATAGAGGGTGTGGCCTATACAAAATATCTTGCTGTTGGGGTTCTATTCTGTGGGTTAACGTTTATTGGTAGCGGTGGGTGGATACAGGTGAAGGCCGTTATGGCACAACAGTTATTGGAGATGGCATGGGGCAAGACGCTACGTACAGGAAACCCGGAAAAACCGTGGCCCTGGGCTGACCATTGGCCCGTGGCCCAGATCACTTTCCCTGATCAGGAGGAGTCTTTCATTGTGTTACGGGGTGACAGTGGCAGTTCACTGGCCTTCGCCCCAGGATGGAATGTGCAGAGTGCCCGCCCCGGAGAGAGAGGCACAAGCGTAATTAGTGGCCACCGTGATACCCACTTTAGGGTACTGGAGCGGATAGATAAAAACAGCGTCATCAAACTGAAAAAGCAGACGGGTGAGGAGTACCACTATCGTGTTGTGGATAGCCATGTTGTGGACGCAAGGGATAGACCGCTATTACGTGAAAATGGCTCCAGTATGTTGCTACTGGTAACCTGCTATCCATTTGACGCTGTTATCACAGGTGGGTCAATGCGTTACCTGGTTATTGCCGAGAGAACAAGCTAGGTGGCTGTCCGAGAATAGAAGCCGTAGCGAAAACCACAGAAAGGTTATAAGGTGAGCTTATTGATTGAGGCGAATAGTGTCGCTATTTAACGAGATCAATAAGCTCAGATTATGATCTTTATGGGATTTGCAGTAGGTTCTCTATTCTCGGACAGCCACCTAGGGAATATCTACTCTCCACTGCTCCCCCATATATCGATCAATCGACTATCCCGCCCACAGCGCCACCGATAGAGGTTGTATTGGAAAGCGTTATGTTTGTAATAATCCTGATGATAGCTCTCCTCCCCTTTGATGGGGTAAAAGGTAGAGGTATCCAGTATTGGAGTCACGACCTCACGATTTGGGAATTGGCTCACGACTTTTTGCCTCGACTGCTCAGCCAGCGCCCTCTCACTCTCATTCGCCACGAAAATTGCGCTTAGGTAGCTTGGCCCTTTATCGCAAAACTGACCCAGCTTATCAAAAGGGTCAATATTCCACCAATAATAATCTAGCAACAGACTATAGGGCACCTCTAAAAATGCACTTTTTCAGTGATTGCTGCGTCAGCTCCGCAGTCGAATCCTCATCTGCTCGCATGTACACTGCGGGTCTCCGTGCGGTGC